>NZ_JACYFG010000002.1:300000-490487 GCF_014803405.1 Pelagicoccus enzymogenes | reverse complement strand
TTCCCGCCGGGAGTACCAGTTGCCGCTCGAAGTGAGCAGGC
Source organism: Pelagicoccus enzymogenes (assembly GCF_014803405.1). Classification (NCBI taxonomy): domain Bacteria; kingdom Pseudomonadati; phylum Verrucomicrobiota; class Opitutia; order Puniceicoccales; family Pelagicoccaceae; genus Pelagicoccus; species Pelagicoccus enzymogenes. The sequence continues at coordinate 490,446 of NZ_JACYFG010000002.1, read as the reverse complement.
GATGGGCCTAGGTTTACTTGCGATTGCTGTCGTTTTGTTCGGCGGGGAGCGAAGGCCATTGGTTCGACGGAGCGAGTCCTCATTCCGCCCTTGGCTAGGGCTTGTTGCCGAATTGGCGCGAAACCTTGCTAATTTGTCGTAGGTTCTTAAGTAGTAGCGTCTTCCCCCGTATTCTTCAGCTGGAGTACACACAGAGATGGACAATCCTTCGATCGAAACCAAACAGGCCATTCCGGATCCGGTTAAGCAGCTTTCCATTTTCATGGAGAACAAGGTGGGGCGGCTCTCCGACATTTTTCGCCTCTTCGCCGACAGCGGCATCCACGTTATGGCGTTGACTACGCTGGACACTACGGATTGCGCGATCACGCGGGTGGTCGTAGACGACCCCCAGGGGGCCAAGGAGCTGCTTTGGGAGCACGACGTGACCTTCAGCGAGAGCGAAGTGCTGGCGGTGGAGATCGCCGGCGAGCACGACATCGACCGCGTATTGGCCTCGCTCCTACAGACGGAGATCAACATTCACTACCTCTACGCCTTCGTCAGCCGTCCGCATGGTCGCTCGGGTCTTGTCATCAGTATCGAGGACACGGATCTGGCAGTTCATATTCTCAATACCCACAACATTCGCGTTTTGAGCCAAAGGGACATTTCGCGCTAGTCTTTCCCGCCGATCCTCCTATCCAAATTGCCCATACATGAGCGAAGAACCGCTGCCACCGAGCGACCAACCAACCAAGACAGAAGCTAGTTCCGTTGCTGCTAGGCACCAAGACCTCGAGGTCAAGGACGCCCAGATCATCTTCAACACCGTTTGGAACAAGCTAGAAGAGAAATACGGCCGCACCCGATTGCATTTCCCCCAGGAGCTCATCTTGCTCGGGGGAGCCCCAGGCGCGGGTAAGGGAACCAACACCCCGTTCATTCAAGAGGTCCGTGGCCTGACGGCGGAGCCGATCGTGGTGAGTTCGCTTTTGGATACGCCTGAGATGCGGGCGATCAAGGATGCGGGCGGAATGGTCGGCGACACGGAGGTGATAAGCATTCTGTTCGAGAGGCTACTGTCTCCCGACTATCAGGATGGCGCTATCCTCGACGGTTTTCCGCGTACCTTCGTGCAGGTCGAGTGCATGAAGCTGCTCTACCACAAGATGCTTCAGCTGCGTGCCGAGTTTTTCAATACGGAGTACCGGGCGAGCTTCCGGCAGCCGCTGATCCATATTATGATGCTCTTCATCGACGAGAAGGAGAGCGTGGCGCGTCAGCTAAAACGCGGCCGTGAAATCATCGAGCACAACGAGGAGGTAGAGCGCACGGGAATCGGTGAACCGAAGGAGTATCGAGCGACCGACTCGGACCCGAAGGCGGCTCAGCGTCGCTACCGCGTTTTCAAGGAAGCGACCTACGATGCCCTGCAGTCGCTCAAGGAGGTTTTCCACTACCACTTCATCAACGCTCAAGGCACTCTGGCGGAGGTTCGCCAGAACATCATCAAGGAGCTGCAGTACCAGAGCTCGCTTGAGTTGGATCCGCGTACTTTCGACTCCTTGCATCGCTTGCCGATCGCCAAGAAGATCGTGGAGCACGCCCGCCAGCAGTTGGTCCGCCGTCTCGACCAGTACGAGATGGAGAGCACCGAACAGTTCCATCGGGTGATCGATTTCATCGAGGACAAGATCATGCCGATCGTGAGGCACCACGCCATCACTGGCTCTGCCCACATCAATTCCGAGGACCCGACCCTGGACGACCCTCATTCCATGGCCATGCTCATCGACATCTTCTCGGAGCGCGGCTACCACGCGTCGGTGGACTTGCATAAGATCGAGATCCCGGAGGAGTTCGACCTGCAGACCGGACAGATTCGCTGCCGCATGAAAAAGGTTTGGCGTATCCAGATCCGTTTCAAGGGGTCTGAGATCCGTCGCGGATCTTGACCGTCGGCCGGAAGGCTTAAGTGAAAATGGGGAGTGGCTGGCGCTAGTTTTTGAGTGAAGACTTAACTTGCGCCGGCTGGGAGACCTACCTAGACCTATGCTTCTTTTTTCGATTCCCGCCGCCTTTACCGGCGTTTTCCCCTGCGGATTGCATTGCCTTCCTAAGATTCTCCCAGGTCCTCCCGCTTTGCCCGAGAGGCCAGCTCCATCAAAATGTCCAAACCGAATCTAAAAGTCGTCGTCGCCGAAGACGAAACTCTCTTTCGCGACTTCCTTTGCAGAATCATCCGCCAGCGCTTTGGCTTCGAAATCATCGGAGAAGTCGCGACAGGCGAAGAGGCTTACAAGCTCTGCGATGAGCATCGCCCGGATTTGGTTATCTTGGACCTGCGACTGCCCGGAATCACCGGTCAGGAGCTGGCGGAGCGCTTGATCAGCGAGCAGCCCGAAGCCCGGATTTTGATCATATCCTCGGTGGAAGATCCGAAGCGTATCGGTTCCCTCTTGCAGATGGGGGTGACGGGTTTCCTGAATAAGAAGGAGGAGTTCTCCGTATTCGAGCAAGCGATTGAGGCGGTGGCGAACGGGAATATTTTCGTGAAAGCTTCCGCCCAAACGCAGATCGACTCGCCGGACGTGTTGGACCAGAAGGAACTTCTGGAGACCTTGAGCGATCGCGAAAAGCAGATCGTCGTATTCGTGGCCTCCGGGATGACGAACAAGGAGATCGCTCAAAACCTCGGTCTCAGCATCAAGACGGTGGAATCGCACCGGAGCAATATTTCCAAGAAGCTTAAGATCTTCGATATCGCGGGCGTTACGCTTTTCGCGGTGCGGACTGGTTTGGTCACCCTTTAGGTCTCAAGCGAATGAGGAGCAGCGGGACTGAGATGAAATTCAACGTGATTTTCAACACGCAGTTTCGCGTATTGCGCTTGCCTGCGGAGCTGGGTGAATGGTTGGGCTTGGATCTCGATGCCTCCGAGGAGTTGCCTTGGCAGGACTTGGTGGTCGAAGACGCGGCGACCTTCCTCCCGGATGCTCCGGGCAAAACCTTCACTAAGGTGGCCTACCTGAAGTGTGCCTCGGGGGAGATTCTAGAGGCTTCCTTCGCTTGCGAACGTTTGGAGAGGTCGCCGGACTTGATCCATGTCGAGGTAACTTTGTCAGAGGCTGGCGACTTGGAGGGAGCGGAAGCGGTCGACAAGGATTCCTTGGATTTTCTCACCACGGTCAGCCACGAGCTACGGGTTGCCCTCAATGGCGTGATTGGCTTCGCGAACGTCTTAGGTGGCACGGACTTGGACGTGAACCAGCTCGCGATCCTGGAAAAGCTGCAGTCCTGCAACCACATGCTCAAGGGCTTGATCAACGACATTCTCGAGTATTCCAGAGTGGCGACCGCGAAGATTCATTTGAAGACGGAGACGGTCGACCTGGACGAATTCGTTCGCGAAGTAGCGGGACTTTTCCGCGATCGGGCTCGCAAGAAGGGCTTGGATTTGCAGGTGGACGTTGCGGCGGATGCCTGCGTCGTCGCGACCCTTCCTCGCATGAGGGTCACGCAGGTGTTGAGCAACCTCATTGCCAACGCGATCAAGTTCACCGATGTCGGCTGGGTTCGCGTAGCGGCTTTTTGCGAAGACGGCGACCTTTGTATTGAGGTGGAGGATACGGGGCCTGGCGTCGATTCCGAGGTCGGCGAATCGATCTTTCAACCCTTTTACCGCTTAAAGGAACAGGAAGGCGCTCCCGAAGGAACTGGTCTCGGACTCGCTATCAGCAAGGAGCTGGCTGGCAAGATGGGAGGTACTTTGCGGCTCAAACAACCGAACGAAGCTGGATGTCTTTTCGAGTTTCGCCTGCCTTTGAACGAATCGCAGCAGGGCGCGAGTGAACCTCTCGAGCCGGAGGACCGAGCTGTTTCGACACCGGCTGCTAGCCTGCAAGCTCGCAGCGGGGACAAGCGGGTGCTGGTGGTAGAGGACAACCAGCTCAATGCCGATATCCTCGGTCACTTCCTTCAGGACTACGGTGTGGCCTACGATCATGTGGACAATGGTCGCGAAGCGGTGAATGCGTATCGAGACGGCAAGTACGACTTGATTTTGATGGATGTCATGTTGCCGGAAATGAATGGCTACGAGGCGACCGAGAAAATCCTTGCCCAATCCAGGCGTAGCTCCCCGGTTCCCATTGTGGGAGTTACGGCCAAGGTTTTCCGCCGGGACCAGATGCGTTGTATCGAGGCTGGCATGGTTGAAGTCGTGCATAAGCCGGTCGACTTCAAGCAGCTTCGGGCAGTGCTCGATAACCGCCTCTATTCGAATCAAACAAGTGCTGTGGGTCAGCCGAAGGAGCCCGGTTCCGAGAGATCGAATGGAGAGGACAGGATCGCCGCGAAGGAGGGGGATTTTCAATTCGAAAAAGGGGTGGCTGCGGGAGGTCGCGATTGCATGGATGCAGGGACGCTCGAAGCGTATATCGACCGCATGAAGACGCCTGATGCAAGTCGTATCGATATTGTGAATACTGCTATTTCGATCATTGATGCGGAGGTTAAGAGTCTTCTGGAGTCGATTGACTCGGGCGACCGGAAGGATGTTGGGATGAGGGCCCATTCTCTTAAGGGCGCTCTCGCCTTGTTGGGGGCGCGCAACATCTTGGATTTGGCCAAGGGCTTGGAGCTTATCGCGAGCGATGGTCGCTCTCCCTTGAAGAGCGAGCATTGGAAGCAGATGCTGGAGGGCTCCTACGCCGAGTTCCGCGGGCAGCTGGAAGCCTACATGCAAACCACGGTTGTAGAGTAGGCTAACCTACGTTTGTGGCAGCCGAATGTGGGTGTTGTGCTCGACGTAGCGCGAGAGTGAGGCGAAGGCGGTTTGCTGCTCTTGCTTGTCGAGCGTGATTTGGCTTAGGGGCGTATTCAAAAGGGTGGTCACGCTCTGCGACAAGGCGGGAGACAGCTTGCTCGCCCAGTCGGCGACCATGGGGTAACCTTCATCTCGGGCGAAAACGAACAAGGTTTTGAGAAGGACCGCCTGCGGTGGAGCTCCGTCGCTGAGAGCGTCGAGGGCGCGGGCGGCGAGGCGGAAGCTCTCTTCTGCGAGTTCGTCCTCGTGCATGGGGTTGGCCAGCAGCAGTCCGGAAAGCCAAGATGCGCCTTGCAGCGCGGCATAGCTTTTGCCGAGCCCGTTCCGTTTTTTGGATACGTTGAACTCGGTCAGGAATCCGTTGTTGGCATTTTCGCCAGACTTGAAGTCTAGGTGAGCTTCCCCTTCGTCGAAGAGGTCGATGTGGGCGCCGTTTGCCTTGCTGCGGTTTCGTTTGAGCACGCTCAGCAGCCCTCGCTCGGGTGACAGAAGCCTAACTTGGGTAAACTTCTCGCCGGTCGGCGTGAGCTTCAGTACGATGGCCTCGGCGAGGATAAGCCTCTCAGCTGGCATCCGTGGGAGGCTCGGTAGGTCGCGGCTTTTCGGTTCGGAATTGCAGGCTTTTCTCGACAGGCGGGTAGGGGGGAGCCACGGCGCCTCCTGAAATGATGAGCTTCATGCCTTGCCCGACCGTCATGTCCAGTTCCATGATATCCTCTTTCTTCATCATGACCAGAAAGCCGCTGGTGGGGTTCGGGGTGGTGGGGACGAAGACGTTTTGCAGGTGATCGTCAGTCTTGTGTTGGACCTCGCCTTTGCCGTCGCCAGTGAGAAAGCCGAGGGCGTGGCAGCCTTCCTTGGGGAACTCGACCAGAACGACCTTTTGGAAGACGGCTCGATTTTGGGAGCTGAAGGTGTCTACGATTTGCTTAACGGAAGTGTAGACTGTGTTGATGATGGGAACGTTGTTGAGGAACCGTTCGCCGATGGAGAAGAGGTACTTGGCGATGAAGTAGCGGGAGAGGAAGCCGAGCAGAGTGATGGCCAGCAGGACGATGACGGTGGCGAGGGTGTCCCACACGAGGGTCAGGCTCTCCTTGGATATGAGGTTCTCGGGAATGTGAAGGAGCTTGAGGAGCGGCTCCTTGACGTTTCCTCCTACTTTGATGACCAGCCAATTGAAGACGAAGAAGGTGATGCCGATTGGAGCGAGGAGGATGAGTCCGGAGAGGAATGATTTGCGAAGTCGTGCGAACATGGAGGCGTGAATAGCTACGTTTGTAAGTCTTGATCAATTGCTGCCTCAGGTACACGCCAAAACGGATAAGGTTTCCTATTTGGCGCTCTGCTCGAAAATCGTTGAGTGGGCTTGCCGCGCTTTTCAAGATGGGCGGTTTATGAGTTGGAAAGGAGCCAATCGCCTTTACTCGCGCCAGTCGTTGGAGTTGTGGAGTTCTCGTCTTAGCGAGGACTGGGAAGCTGCGTTTGACGAGGCGGAGCTGCGGCGTGGTCGCTCCATCTACAAGAAGGGCGAGATCAGGGAGATTTCGCTCAACGATTCGGACGTCATCGTTAACTCGAAGATCGGAGCGGCGGAGAGCTACTCGGTCGTAGAGTGGTCGGCAGGCAAGATGAAGGTTCGCTCCTCGACTTCGGACGAAGTGCTAGGGGGAGCCATTGCGGTGGCCGGCCTTCTGGAAATCGAGGAGCTTTTAGCGGATGAGGACTTGTCTCTCTTGGAAGCGAGTCGCCTCAGTGGAAGCGACGAGTCGGAGAGCGACGCCGAAGAAGAGCCGCCGCTCGACTTGTCAAAGGGAGCCATGAGCAATGCTGGGAAGTCGCGAACCTTGCACCTCGTGCTCGACACGCACTTCAAGGGCCTGATCTGCGAAGCATACTGGTTAAGTGAAGACGGCACGCGGGTTTCTGCCTTGAGCAAGGAAGACGGGGCTCCCCGGGCCAACAACTCTGACGAGCGGGGACGGCTGATCATGCTCGCGGCTCGGGCCCGCAAGTCGCATTTCGTTTATTCCCCTGAGTTCGGAGGGTACTTGCTGGAGAACCTTCGAGAGGTGGTCTTCTTTATCCAATCGGTTTGGCCCAGCTGGAAAGCTCGCTTTTCCACCGAGGAACGGGAGAACGTGCAGCACATCCAGCAGGGAATCGTGGAAATCAAGCTCAAGCCAAAGGCCAGCCGGACGCGCTCAGGTGGCCTGGACATCCAGTGGGTGTTCGATGCGGGGGCGAAGTTGCTGGACAGCGGCTTGGCGGACGAGCTGCTTGCTCGCAACGACGAGCCGATGCTGGTGCCGGAGCTGGGTGTAGTGAAGCTGACGGAGGAGTCGCGTCGGGCCTTGAGCGCCTGGAAAGAAGTGGAGCCGGAAGCGAACGGTTCGGGACAGCTCTACCAGTTGTTTTCCTTGTTTGGCGAGGGGGACGAGGAAGTGGAGCTTTCCGAGGACCTCGCGGAATGGCGGGAAGGGCTGCTCAATCCCGAGCCAGATGGGAAGCTGGAGCTGCTGGATTGCTTGCGTTCCTACCAGCGTCAAGGGGTGGAGTGGATGTCGCGCTTGTTGCGTCACGATTGCCATTGCCTTTTGGCTGACGAGATGGGCTTGGGGAAGACGGTACAAGTCATTGCCCTGCTCCTGTCGCAACGAAAGGAGGGGGAGCGTGCCATCGTGGTTTGCCCGGCTAGCGTGGTTCCGGTTTGGATATCCGAATTCGCGAAGTTCGCCCCGCAGGTCGCGGTGGGCAAGTATGGAGGGCGAACGGCGAAGGCGGCGGCCAAGCTGGACGTCGTGGTCGTGAGCTTCGCCCTCTTGCGCAATCGCATCGAACGGTTGGTGAGCGAAGAATTCGATTACGCGGTGGTGGACGAGGCTCAATTCATCAAGAATCCGGACTCCAAGGTTTCGCGAAGCTGCCGGCGCTTGCGTGCCAAGCGTCGCATCGCCCTTACCGGTACGCCTATCGAGAACAAGCCGCTGGATATTTGGCCGGCCTTCCAGTTTCTCATGCCCGGCATGCTGGGCAGCCGCGAGCAGTTTGACCGTCTGTATGCCGAGAATCCAGGGGCCTTCAAGGCGCGGCTGAGAGCCCAGATCAAACCCTTCATGTTGCGGCGAACCAAAAGCCAGGTGGCCTTGGAGTTGCCGGAGAAGACGATCGTGGACCTGGAGTGTCCGGTGACTCCGGTGCAGGCTCGCGAGTACCAGCGCATTTGCGAAGAGGGCTTGGCTCGCTTTGGAGACGACTTGGGCAGCGCGATGCGAACCAACCGCTTCGCGACTCTTAGCCTGCTGACTCGACTGCGACAGGTCAGTTGCGATCCGCAGTTGCTGCCGTGGATGGATGCGAGCCTGGAGGACAGTGGCAAGTTAATGGTGTTGCTGGAGAAGTTGATCGAGGTATTGGGAACGGGGCATAAGGTGGTGATCTTCAGCCAGTTCGTTCGTTTTCTGGTGCGGGCCCGCGAAATGGTGGAGCACGCTTTTCCGGAGTTGCCTATCTTCGAATTGACCGGTTCTACAAGCGACCGGGAGGCTCCGGTAAAGGCTTTTCAGGATTCGGATCAAACCGCTGCCATGTTGGTCAGCCTGAAGGCGGCCAGCGTGGGAATCACCCTGCACGCTGCCGATTATGTCTTCTTGCTGGATCCGTGGTGGAACCCGGCGGTAGAAAGCCAAGCGATCGACCGCGTGCACCGCATCGGGCAAACCAAGAGCGTCTTTGTTTACCGGCTCTTTGCCCGCGGTACGATCGAAGAGAAGATCTTGCAGCTACAGCGGGATAAGAGGGATTTGTTCGAGTCCATCGTGAGCGGCTCCAAGTCGGGGCCGACCGACTTGCTCTCGAGCGGCGTCCAGTCGCTGCAGAGCCTGCTTGCCCTGGCTCAGAGCGGGTAGGGATTTGCAGAGAATGCCCGCAATATTGCAGGTTTGCGTTCAGGAGCAGTCCGCGCGTGCCGTTATAGGGGTGAACCACCCATCGCCTGATCAGATTCACTTACCCACACAGAACCTATGGCTCATTCAATCGCACCTACTCTCACGGCTATCGGTCAACTTGAGATTCGAGTTGGAAACATCGACGAAGCCCGGGCTTTTTACGGAGACGTGCTGGGAGTGGAAGTCGAGTCGCAGTTCGGGCAGACGATGATGCTCAAGTGCGGGGACTTGGCGATCCTGGTGCAGGAGTCGGCCACGCGGCCGATCGGTTGTCCGATCTATTTCCGAGTGGACGGGCGAGTGCACGAGGTCGCGGACTTGTTGAAGGCGAACGGGATTCGCTTCAAGAGCGGTCCCAGCTGCATCGTGGAGAACTTCATGGAAAAGTCTTCCTGGTTGGCGTTCTTCGAGGATCCCTGGGGCAATCCCTTGGCCTTGATGGGCGACATGCCGGTCTAGAGACGGGCCGTTCCCGCGATACCGGTATTTTGTTTCGTGAAAGATTTTGCTTCTCAAGGACAGCGTCTTGGCCTACCTGACTGGTAGTGATGCCAGATAGCAAAGATACCATCGGACTGCCCGACTCCCTGATCGAGGGACACGAAAGCTTCCTCAAAAACGACTACGCCCAGAATCCGTCGCTTTTCGCGGACCTCGCCAGCGGCCAGTCGCCCAAGGTTATGTGGATAGGCTGCGTCGATTCGCGCGTGCCGGCAGAGCGCATTCTGGGGGCCGAGCTGGGCCAGCTGTTCGTTTTGAGAAACGTTGCGAACATCGTCCCGCCGCTTGCGGCTGACGAGGCGTCGGTGGGCTCGGCTGTGTTTTTTGCGGTGGAAAACTTGAAGGTCGAGCACATCATCGTGTGCGGCCATTCAAATTGCGGCGGTGTTCGAGCCTTGTCTCAATTGGGGAAAGCGAGTTTCGACCCCATGCTTTCCTCCTGGGTCGAGTACGCAATTCCGGCTCTGGAAGACTACGACGGCTCTTGTGTCGAAAACCTCGCTCGCGCCAACGTGGTGTCGCAAACCGAGCATTTGCTGGAGTATCCCTGCGTGGCGGACGCGGTCGCGGAGAGTCGATTGTCTATCCACTCTTTCTATTACGAAATCGGAAAGGGGAAGCTCGAGCGCTTCGACACTGGCTCGAAGACTTGGTCCTATCTGTCCCGCGACTAGCTGTTGGCGCTCAAGCGGTAGCTGCTGGGAGACTCTCCTGACACTTTCTTGAAGGCTCGGTTGAACTGTGCGATCGAGTCGAATCCGCTGGCGAAAGCAATGTCGCTGATCCGTTCGCTCGTTTCGCCGATGCGCTTCTTGGCCTGTTCCACACGTTCGCGGGTCAGGTAGTCGATGAAGGTGAGGCCTGTCTCCTCTTTGAAGACCTTGCTGAAATGGCGCGCGCTTGCTCCAGCGACTTTGGCTATTTCCGCGAGGGGAATGGGGCGGTTGAAGTTTTGGCGGATGAAGCGCACCGCCTTTTGGGCGGCTTGGTTGCCGGACTTTTCCGCCTTTCCCATCTGCAGCGAATTGGCGGCAGCGCCCAAGCTTTCCGCGAATATCTCAAGCATTTTGACGAAGCCGTTGTAGGCCTCGCGGTCGATGCAAACGGTTTTACGGTAGGCTTTGCGGGCTGCCTGCGAGTCGAGTTCGATGCCGCGCAGGATCATCTCGCTATGGGCGCGATCGTAGCGGGAGTTGTCGCACTGCTCGTGCGAGACTTGTCCGGTTTGTAGGTAGGCAATGATGCGGCGGCCCATGCGAATGGGAACCAGCGTATCGTTTAGCCCTGCGAAGCATCGGTAGGTAGTGGCTCGATCGGTCGCGTTTTTCTCGAGCTCGGATTGGGCCATCAAGCAGGCGAGGCAGCCTTTGCGGGAGGTCGAGACCAAGGCGCAAAAAGGGTTCTCCTTCTTGTGCCCAGTCGCCGGCATGCGGAAGGTGCCGATGGGGCGAAGGGTGAGGGGGAGTCCGGACGCTGCCGCGAAAGAGCGCTCGTATTTCGCGAAGAGTCGAGTGGCTCCGATGCTCTTGGTGAGCTCGCGGCTTTCCTCGGGCGAGGCGTACTCGATAGGGGCAGGCGCCCGCTTGGTTCGCTTTATGGACATGGCTCGGATCATTGGGCCGTCTAATAGAAGAGTCAAATGTAATTAATTCACTTGTAGCCAAAAATGAGCAGTATTTAGCCAAATCCGAGTAGGGCTGGGCGGCGGTTTCTGCGATAGTCCCGTCATGAACCCGAACAGAAACGTTGAGATAGTTGGCCGTCGCCTGGAGTTGACGGAGTCCATCAGAGGCAAGGTAAGCGAAATGGTTGGCAAGTTGTGCGAGCACGATTCCGACATCAGTCGCATCCGCGTCGAACTGGAGCTCGAGCGGCATTCCAAGACCCACCAGGGCGAGTTTATCGCCAAGGGACATTTGGACGATCACCGGAACCATTTCGACGTGTCAGCTCGCGGGAACGATCTCTACAAGGCAATTTCCGAACTGGGGGACAAGCTTGACCGCTTGATCCGCAACAAGAGCAGGCGACGCGTTACGCAGCGGCGCAACCCTTCTCCTATCGAATTCGATGTCGAGCTGCCGAAAACGGGCACGGATGGCATTTGATCTCACTATCCATATTCTGAATACATAGCAAGGTAGTCTCATGCAAACAACGCCACTTAGCTTCACTCGCGAATCGCTTGGCCTGAACGCTGACTTGATCCGAAAGTACAACCAGCCGGCCCCGCGCTACACGTCTTACCCTACCGCCCTAAAATTCAAGACGGTGGAGGATCGTAGCAGTCGTTCGGCGTTGTTGGCGGACTTGGAGGATGCGCAAGGGCCATTGTCGCTTTATGTGCATGTTCCTTACTGTCGCAGTTTGTGCTGGTTTTGCGGTTGCGCGAAGATCATATCCACGGACACGTCCTTGGCCGACAAGTACCTCGACTATTTGGAGATGGAAGTTCGCCGTTACGCTGCCTTGGTGCGCGAGGGGCGGAAAGTGGTGCAGCTACACTTTGGGGGTGGCTCTCCGAACTTCCTCTCGCCCAAGCAAATTAAACGCCTCTCGGCGATTTTGCATGGCAGCTTCGAATTCGACGAGGCGGCGGAGGTCAGCGTCGAGCTTGATCCGCGTACGCTCTCGGAAGCTCAGGTGGCTGCCTTCAAGGATCTGGGAATCAATCGAGCGTCGATCGGAGTGCAGGATGTTAACCGAAAGGTGCAGGAAGCGATTCACCGTATCCAGCCCACGGAGACGAATGCTAAGACGATCAGTTGGCTAAGGGAGGCGGGAATCAACTCGATCAACGTTGACCTCATCTATGGGCTGCCGCATCAGACGGAGGAAAGCTTCAAGGCAACCTTGCAGGAGGTTTTGTCCTACGATGCCGATCGCCTCGCCGTGTTTTCGTACGCGCACGTGCCCTGGAGCAAGCCGGCGCAAAAGATCCTTGAGCGCTCGCCGCTGCCGGACGCGGATTCAAAGATCGAGATCCTGATCCAGACCGTCGAAAAGTTAACGGGTTGCGGCTATGCTCACGTGGGAATGGACCACTTTGCGAAGTGGGAGGATCCTTTGGTGAAGGCTCAGCAGGCCAAGACGCTGCAGCGCAACTTTCAAGGTTACAGCCTACATGCGAATGTAGATATCTGCGCCTTTGGCATGTCCGCTATCAGCCAATCGCAAAACGCTTTTCGTCAAAATCACAAGGATTTGGATACGTACTACCGCATGCTCGACGAAGGCAATATCCCGCTGGAGAAAGGTTACCTCCTGACGCGGGACGACCAGATTCGCCGCGAGGTGATCATGCGGCTGATGTGCGACTTGGAGCTTGATTTCGAGGAGCGTGGATTGGCCAACGGTATCGATTTTGCGGGCTACTTCGATGCGGAGCTGGAGAGCTTGAAGGCGATGGAGGGCGACGGGCTGGTTTGTTTCACGGACGCCGGTATCACGGTCACGCCGCTGGGGCGCCTGCTGATTCGCAATGTGGCTTCTCGTTTCGACGCCTACATGGGGTCGGCCCCGAAAGGTTTTTCCAAGGCGATTTAGCGAAGTCGGGGCGTTCCCTACCGTTTGCTCGCGGGCAGCTTGAGGAGCTGTCCGCGTTCGATGCTTTGATCGAGCTCCACTTGGTTCATGATGGCCCAGTCTTGAGCGTCTGTTCCGCTGGGGAGCTGGTCGGGAAGCAGGTCCTTGAAGGCTGCAGCGCGATCCGCTCTTTCGATGGAGATGCGATGGGGCTGAATGTTTAGTATGCTGGGATTCGTCAGTTCAGCGAAGGAGCTGGCAACGTTCCGAATGGCGCGCGCCTGGGGCGGAAATGAAGTGGTGGTTCCGTATCCTAGAAATGTGAATACTTTGTCGCCCATTTGCACGAAGGTGGAGTGCAGCATCAAGGTTCCGGATTGGTTGCTGATGCTTCCCTCGATCACGTAGGCGGGAAAGCCGTTTACGAAGGACTCTTGGGCGTAAGTGGGTTCCATGTTCAGTTTAGCGGAAAAGGCGCGCGCTGCCTCTAGGGGGCTCGCTTCTTTGGCGAGGGAAAAGGCGAGCATGACGGAACGGTTCGGATCGCTAAGGTAGACGGCTCCGCTCTCGTTTTGCAGGCGCCAGCCGGGAGGCGTGTCGAATTGGAAGCGAAGGTCGGGGTGGTAGAAGCGTTGACCGTCGGTGAATCCGTTTCGTGGATTCTGGCCCACGACGAGACCGTCTACCTTTTCGAAGAAGCTCTCTTGCCCGATGACCGGCGGCGCACCGGCGATGGGCTTCCACTTCTCGGCAAGCTCGAGAATGGTCTTTTCTCTCTCGCCGGGGTCGGGGTGGGAGGACATCCAAGAGGGAATGCTTTGGCCGGCCTTTTCTGAAATGCGGTCAAGGGAGCGGAAAAATGCGGAGCCTTCGCCTGCGGCGTAGCCGGCTTTGGCCGCATATTGCACGCCATACATGTCGGACTCGCGTTCTGCGTCGCGTCCGTACTTGAGAGTGGCGAGCTGGAAGAGTTCTCCGCCGAGGTTGACCATGTCTCGGGCGAGCTCCTTGTTTTCAGCGATTTGCTCGCCGATGACGGCTCCGGCTACGAGGCCGATTTGTCCGAGCTGTTGCTTGAGGGCTTGTTTCGAGGCGTGGCGGGCCTCCACGTGCGTGATTTCGTGTCCAATGACTACGGCGAGTTGGGCTTCGTTTTGCAGGTGGGCAAGCAGGCCGCGGGTTACGTAGACGTAACCGCCTGGAAGGGCGAAGGCGTTCACGACGTCAGAGTCGAGCAGGCGAAAGGTGAATTCCGTGTTTTGGTAGATCTCGGGCGCGTCCTCGCTCTTGATGGCGCTGTGTTGAAGGAGGTCGTTCCCGATGTTGCGAATGTAGGCAGCGAGCTCGTCGTCTTGGTAGAGGCCCATTTGCTGCACGATCTGCGCGTCAGACTTGCGACCGAGCTGGAGCTCTTGCTCCCATGTGTACGCGTAGTAGCCGGTTTGTCCGGTGTACAAGCTGGGTTCGGTGGCGCATCCGCCTAGAAGCAGGGCAAGGGTGTTGAGAAGGCAAGCGAAGCTGATAAGATGGTGGCGCATGAGGGCTTAGAACGGGATCGGTTGGAAAAGTTCGAAGTCGAAGAATGCCATCAATAAGAAGCCTTGGTCAAACGCCCCGAGGGGGAATTGAGTTTTTTTGAATTTCTTGAATCAAAGAGTTGACAAGGGGACCTCAGAACTCCTTTTTTCCGACTTCACTTTTGCCCTGAGGCTCAGTGGAAAGGCCTTCGAAGCTCGAAGTTTTTCACTAGGACGATAGGCGAAACGAGCAACACTGCCCTGTAGCTCAGTGGTAGAGCAGGTGACTGTTAATCACTTGGTCGCTGGTTCGAATCCAGCCGGGGCAGCCACTTTTTTTTAGAGCCGTCGATCGGAGCATCGGCGGCTTTTTCGTATCTCGAGCTTGTGTGGATGAGAACCAGCGAAGCGGTTCGACGGAGCGAAGCGGAGAGGGGGCTCCCGTCAGGGTGGTCGCTTCAGCGACTTGAGCCGCAGGCCAACCCAATCCAGCCGGGGCAGCCACTTTTTTTTAGAGCCGTCGATCGGAGCATCGGCGGCTTTTTCGTATCTCAAGCTAGCGTGGATGAGAACCAGCGAAGCGGTTTGACGGAGCGAAGCGGATTCTGGCGCGGTTCTAACCGAGGCGGTCTTCGAGTGTTGTCGCTTTTTTCGCTTGCTGAACGAATCGTTTTTCCTCTTGTTCGCGGGATTCGGATTTTGGTCCACTAAGGACCGCTCTCAACCCAGGCAGCCTGTTTTTTAGACGCAGCTCAACTGGTGACCAATACGCTTTGTGTAAAACCTTCGTTTTTGCGAAAGTTTTGATTGATTTCCGACTAGAGCGACTTACGGTTCGCCTCCTTTCACTCGGAGTCTCGCTCCGCCTCTAACGATTTTCGTACCATGAATACGCTCACAATCAACGCTTCCGCCCGCGAACAAGCGGGATCTGCATCATCCGGCCGTCTCCGTGCCGAAGGCCGCGTGCCAGCTGTTGTATACGGCAAGAGCAAGAAGCCCGAGAATTTGTCGATCGACTCTGCCGAGCTTCGTCAGCTTCTCCGCGCTATCGGTAACAACACGCCAGTCGTTCAGCTCAAGGCGGACGAAGGCGAGGCTGTCACTTCCATCATCAAGGAAGTGCAGCGCCACCCCATCAAGGACACCTACACGCACGTTGACTTCCAACAGATCGGCGCCGACGAGCTCGTTGTCCTCGAAATTCCAGTACACGCCAAGGGCGAGGCTTGGGGCGTGAAGAACGAAAACGCTACGGTCGAAACCGTTTCCAAGACTGTCAGCGTCCGCTGTTTGCCGAAGGACATTCCTTCCTCTATCGACGCCGACGTACGTCCTCTCAAGGTAGGCGACAGCCTCCACATCAGCCAGTTGCCAGCTATCGAAGGCGTCCAATACCTCGACGCTCCCGAGCAGCCGGTCTTTGCTGTCGTTAAGTAGGCAGCCTGACTTTTTTCGGGTGAGCCTTCCGAAAGGCCGGCTCGCCCTTTTGTTCTTTTTCAATTCTAGAACGGCTCATGAGCTACCGGATGATAGTCGGCCTCGGCAATCCCGGCAGCGAATATGCCAACACCCGCCACAACGTTGGATTCCGAGTTGTTGACGCCTTTGCTGCAAAGCATGGGGCGGATGCTTGGAAGAAGGAGCGTAAGCAAAAAGGCGAAGTCGCGCTTCTCAGCAGTTCCAAGCTGGGAAAGCTGATACTCGTCAAGCCTACGACTTATATGAACGAAAGTGGTGTCTGCGTGCAAAAGCTTTGCAGCTATTACAAGATACCGCCCGAAGAGGTGGTGATTGTATACGACGAGATCAACCTCGAGGTCGGCGAAGTAAAGTTAAGCATGTCGGGTAGCGCGGGTGGGCACAACGGCTTGTCCGATATTCTTGGCCGCATCGCTCCTCGTTTTGCTCGCATTCGCGTCGGGATAGGGGGCAAGCCACACAAGGAAATGCCACTGGCCGACTATGTTCTAGGCAACTTTTCTCGTGACGACGAATCCGTCGTCTCCGCCAGCATGGATCGCTACGTCGAGAGCATTGAGCTCTTGCTCAGCCTCGGTCCGGACTTGGCGATGAACCAAATCAATCGAAAACGAAAACACGATGACAGCAACAGCATCTAACTACAAAGCAACCTTCATTCTCGACACTCGTGGTCGCGAAGAGTCTATCGATGACCTCATCGAAGGCCTCAAGGCAGAGCTCGCTTCTGCCGGCGCCGAAGTTTCCGAAGTCGAGAATCTCGGCCGCCAGGACTTCGTTCGTACTCCAGACATCAAGTACACCGCAGGGGTTTACGTCCGCTACGATTTCTCCGGCACCGCTGAAGTGCCTGCTGCGATCCTTGAGAAGCTCCGCTTGAACAAGCTCGTTTCTCACAAGATGATCCAAAAGGCGTAAGGCTCGCCTTCCTGAAACTCCGTCCCACGCACCGTCTATGGCCAACTTCAACAAAGTAATTCTCCTCGGCAACCTCACGCGCGACCCTGAACTTCGCGTGACCCCGAAGGGCACCTCCGTGTGCCAGTTCGGTATGGCGGTCAACCGAGTCTATCGCTCCGGCGACGAGACGCAGGAAGAGACTACTTTCGTTGACTTGGAAGCATGGGGCAAGCAGGCGGAGATCATCTCCAAGTACGTTAGCAAAGGTAACCCGCTCTTCATCGAAGGCCGTCTGAAGTTCGACTCCTGGGAGTCGAAGGAAGGCGAGAAGCGAAGCAAGCTGAAGGTCATCGTTGAAAACATGCAGCTCATGGGCAGCCGTGGCGACAACAACGGCGGGGGGCAAGGCTCCAGCAACTACGCTCCGGCTCAACGCGAAAGCGGCTCCTCAGCTTCCTCCTCTCAAGCTCCCGCGTCCAGCGGCGACATCGAAGAAGACGTTCCCTTCTGATTAGCGGTTCCGTCATCCACACACATCCGAATTTTAGAATACACTTAACCACTCGCACATCATGGCAACTAGCGAAGTACTACTCATCGAGGCTGTTCAAGGTCTCGGCGGCGAAGGCGATCAAGTAACAGTAAAGGCGGGCTTCGCTCGCAACTTCCTCCTTCCTACCAAGAAGGCGATCCCCGTAAACCGTTCCAACCGCAAGCAGATCGAAGCTCTCAAGGACCGTCGCGCCAAGCGTGAGGCCAAGGAGCTTGACGACGCCAAGGCGCAGGCAGCCAAGTTGGGCGGGACTCAGATCGGCATCGCGGTCAAGACAGGCGAAGCTGGACGCATGTTTGGCGCTGTCACTTCCATCCACATCCACGAAAAGCTCGTGGAAGCTGGCTACGAGATCGATCGCAAGAAGATCCACTTGGAGCAGCCAATCAAGGAGCTCGGTCAGCACACCTTCATCGTTAAGGTTCACCCAGAAGTGGAAGTCGAGATGAAGATCGACGTCGTTTCCGAGAACCCGATCGTGGAGCCAGAAGCTGAAGAAGCAGCGGAAGGCGAAGCTGAAGCAGCTTCTGAAAAAGAATAATTAGCTACGGCTTGACGATCCCACATGTCGAACAAGCCGTTCTCGGAGAATAAGTTCTCCGATAAAAAGAAGAGTCCGACCGCGTTTTCGTTGGCCGGGCTCACTCCGCCCCACAGCTTGGAGGCGGAGAAGGGCCTCCTCGCCGCATGTTTGCTGGACCCAGCCGAGATCATCTCGCGCTGCTTGGCCCAGAAACTGCCCGCGGAGGCTTTCTACCATCCGGCTCACCAGCTGATCTTCGAGACTTGCGTCAACTTGTTCGAGCACAAGTCGATGCTCGATCCTCAGGTCCTCGCCGAGGAGCTGCGTAGTCGCGGCAAGCTGGAAGAGGTGGGTGGCCTCATGTATGTGGCCGACCTTACCTCTCACATCGAGACCACGGCCCACGCTAACTACTTTCTCGACAAGGTCCGCGAGCACTACACGCGGCGACGCCTGATCAAGACGGCGTCCATGAGCATCGAGCGCTGCTTTTCGGCGGAGCATCCCGACATCGAGATGTTGGTCGACGAGATCGAGAAGGAGATCTATTCCATTTCGGACGCCCAGGTGGCGGATACGACCTTGCCGGTCAAGGACGCGGTGGTCGAAGCGGTCAGCCTCGTCAAGCGGATGATCGAAAACAAGGGCGAGCTGGTGGGACTCTCCAGCGGCTTTGTCGGAATCGACAACATGCTCAGTGGCTTGAAACCCACGGAAATGATCGTCCTCGCGGCCCGTCCTTCGATGGGTAAGACAAGTTTGGCTCTCAACATTGCGGAGCGCGTTTCCATGTCCTACAAGGGCAAGCCAGCCCAAGCGGGCACCCTAGTTTTCAGTTTGGAAATGGGCGCCGAGCAGCTGGCGATGCGTTTGCTTACTGGCCGTGCTCAGATCAGCGTTTCGCGCTTGCGAGACGGGATCGTGAACCAGGAAGAGCAGGAGAAGATCGCTGCCGCGGCGATCGAGCTGAAAGACGCTCCCATTTGGATCGACGACGGCGCCCAGGTGACCATCAACCAGCTTCGGGCCAAGTCGCGCCGTGTTTTCGCCCGCAACAAGAACATGGGTCTGATTGTGATCGACTACTTGCAACTCATTGCAGGCTCGGATCCGAGAATGCCCCGCGAGCAGCAGATTTCCGAGATATCCCGCGGAATTAAAGGACTGGCCAAGGAACTTAAAGTACCGGTGATTGTTCTCAGTCAGCTTAATCGTGACTCGGAAAAGGAAAAACGTCAGCCCAAGCTTTCTGACCTACGCGAATCTGGCTCTATCGAGCAGGATGCGGACGTCGTGTTGCTTTTGGCTCGACCGAAAGACGCTGGTGACGATTTTTCCGTTGCAGCCGACAAGGCTGATCTAATTGTTGCCAAGCAACGTGCTGGCGCTGTCGGCGAAATTAAGCTCAACTTCATCAGAGAAATAACCCGTTTTGAAGATTACACTGAATAGCCAGTCTCTCCTGGCCCGCCTATCCCTAGCCTTTGTTCTCGTAGCCCTTAGTTTCGTTTCAGCTTTTGCTCAGGAAGCTGAAGAATCTGAGCCCCCCACGATTAACAAGCTCATCATCAACTTTACCGGCCTCTCCAACGTGAACGAGGAGGTGGCCCGGGCCAACATGTCGATAAGGGAAGGGGAGAAATACGACCCTGTCGCCGTTGATCGCGACATTCGCTCTCTCTACCGCTCGAACCTTTTCGAATACATCGAGGCTCGCATCGCTCCTGCGGGAGACAACCGGATCGACGTCATCTTCGACATACGTCCAAAGTTCCGCATTTCCGCGATCATTTTCGAGGGGAACGATAAGCTCAGCAACAACAAGCTGAAGCGGGAGACATCCATTGTCGTTAACCAAGTCCTCAACGAGCCGCGCGTTAAGGGCGCAGCCGAGGATCTGCAGGAGCTCTATCTTAAGAAGGGCTTTTCCCAGGCTCGTGTCGACTACCAGATCGATCGCAGTCCCGTGACAGGGTTCGCGACAGTGACCTTCCAGATTCGCGAAGGGCGCAAGTTCAAGATCGGTTCTATCAACTTCAGCGGCAACGAGAACATCAAGAAGCGTAAGCTCAAGAAGAAGATGGAAACCAAGAAGTGGGGCTTCCTCTCGGTCCTCACTGGCAGCGGCCGCTTCGACAAGGACAAGTTCGACGACGACTTGGAGACGCTCAAGGACGTTTACCGCGAAGAAGGGTACCTCGATATCGACATCGACCCTGCGAAGGTGCAGTTCTCCTATCCTTCGGAATCCCGCATGCGCATCGACATCAAGGTGGGCGAGGGCAAGCAGTACCGTGTGGGAAATGTGGAGTTCGTCGGCAACGACACCTACGAGGACTCAGTCCTGCGCCTGATGCTGCGCGTGCTGCCAGGATCGGTGTACCGTCCTGAAAAAATCGACGAAGACGTAGAGCGCCTCGAGGACTTCTATGGCCAGTTCGGTTACATGGAGACGCGTATCCGCATGCAGCGTGTTCCCAACGTGGAGACTGGCGATATCGACATCCAGTACGTCGTCTACGAGAGCGACAAGTTCCAGGTCGAGTCCATCGATATCGAAGGCAACACCAAGACCAAAAGCGTGGTCGTTTTGCGCGAACTCGCTCTCACCCCAGGCAGCACTTTCGACAGCGTTCGCATGGAAGCAAGCCGTATGCGTTTGGACAATACGCGCTACTTCGAGGACACCAACGTTACCCCGCAGTCGACCAATGTCCCCGGGCGCAAGGACTTGCGGGTGACTTTCCGCGAAGGCCGTACCGGTAACTTCTCCTTTGGCGCCGGTTTCAGCTCCTTGGAAAAGGGCGTGTTCTTCATCGAACTCACCCAGTCGAACTTCGACATTTTCAACTGGCGTGGGGCCTTCCAGGGCGACGGCCAAAAGTTTCGCCTCAAGGCGCAGCTCGGCGGCCGCTCCTCTTCGATCGTATTGGCGTTCGAAGAGCCATGGTTGTTCGAGCGTCGCTTGGCCTTTGGTCTCCAAGTGTTCAACCAAGAGACGAACTACGACAACCAATTCTACAACTCCGTCCAGCAAGGCTTCGACATCTCGCTCAGAAAGCGCCTCATCGAAATCATTGAAGGCCGCATTTCCTACAGCTTGGTCGAACAAGATTTCAATCAGTTTGAAAACGCTGACATCGAACAACGGCTAGCGGGCAGTATTGGCACCGCATCAAAGCTGAACTTCCTCCTGTTGCGTGACTCCCGCGACCGTCTGATCAACTCCTTGCGCGGCATGCGACTGGAACTCGACCTGAACTACGCGGGCGATTTCCTAGGAGGCGATTTTGACTTCTACAAGATCGAGTCTCGCAACGCGTTCTACCTGCCCCTCTCCGAGAGACTCAGTCAAACTGTTGAGATTTTGGCGCGTGCTGGAGTTGTGCAAGAAACTGGAGACAGCCCTGTCGTCCCATGGGAAGAGCGCTTCTTTTTGGGTGGTCCCAATACCTTGCGAGGATTTGAGTTTAGAGATGTGAGTCCTCTGGAAGGTGGATTCAGCGGTCTTGGTCGACCCTACGAAACGGGCGGCAAGACCTACGGTATGCTGGGGGTCGAATATTCATTTGGCATCACCGAAGATTTCCGTATTGCAGCATTCTACGATGGTGGATTCGTAAACAAGGAAGCTGGAGACTTCAGCTTGGATGGTGAGAAGATCTTCTACGAATTTGCCGGAGGAGAGTACCTTGCCGGCCAGCGTCAATCCGGATGGCACGACAACTATGGTTTCGGTATCCGCATGTCCATGATGGGTACGCCGCTTCGTCTTGACTATGCGATACCTATGAGCACCAACGGTCCCTCCGATCTCCCCGGCGGCAATGACAATGGCGGACAATTCAACTTTACTTTTGGCGGAAGATTCTAATCTCTCTCTGCCCCCACAACATTAACTCCTATTCTCAAATGAATCGTTTTAAATCCCTTCTCGTAATCCTCAGTGCCATGGCCATGGCCGCAACTAGCCTTCGCGCGAATGAAGACGTCATCATCACCGTCATGGTAGACGATGCTCTCGGTAGCTACTACAAGGTCCAAGACTTCATGGCCGAAATGGAAAAGAGCGAAGAGGAAGCGCGCGCCAAGGCTTCCGAGATCGAAGCTCAAGGCACCGCTCTCGTAGAGGAGTTCCAAGAACTCCGCGAGCAAGCCAACAGCGACATCCTCATGGAGGAAGCCAAGCAGGAGGCGACTCAGGACGCCCAAAAGAAGATGCAGGAAATCCAAGCTAAGGAGCAGGAACTGCGTCAGTTCGTTGGCCAAACCCGTCAGCAGTTCGCAGCTATCCGCCAACAGCAGCTCAACGCCTACTACCAAGAGATCGCCGAAGTGATCACCGAGATCGCCAAGGAGCGCAACGCTACCCTCGTGATCGACATCACTGCTCGCGCCGGTGACGGCCGCGCTCCTGTGCTCTACACGGATGGTTCTTACGACATCACTCCGATCGTCATTGAGCGTATCAACGCGACTCAAGGTCAGGAAGAAGAAGCTCCCGCTGCTGAGTAGTCCTTTGGCCTCGCGCTAACGGAGATATTTTTGAAGCCCCGCCGGCAATCGGCGGGGCTTTTTTGCGGCGAGTTCGCAGACGAAGAGGATGCCGCTACTCGCAGGGCGATTACCGCCAAGCCCAGCTCTTTTTGTTCTCCTTCAACGCTCTTTAATGAGCGTGCAACCGTTGTATTGATTTCCGGACGCTAGGCTTACATGGTCGCGCTTCCGTCTTCATTCTCTTCAAGCCATGCAAATCTCACTCTCGCTCAATGCCGTGTTGGACCGGATCGATTACTCAACTTTCGAAGGAGAGCTGGGAGTTCGCAATGTCACTGGAGTCGCCTCTCTAGAAGACGCTCAAAGGGGAGATGCTAGCTTTGTCGCATCAGCTAAGTATCTAGAGGATCTCAAGAAATCAGAGGCGTCGCTTGTGGTATTGAGCAAGGACTTGGAAGCGGAGCCGCGTCCCGGGCAGTTGTTCCTTCGAGTGGACAATCCGTCCATTGAAATCGCAAAGCTCTGCGAGCTTATTTCTCAGCGCATGTGGGTGAAACCCGAGGCTGGCATCCATCAGCTCTCCAGTATCGATCCAACTGCCGAGGTGGATCCGAGCGCATGTATCGAGGCTTTTGTGACGATTGGCGCGGGGGCGCGTGTCGGCGCTGGTTGCGTGATTTCCTCGGGCTGCTTCATCGGCCCCGCTTGCGAGCTCGGCGATGACTGTTACCTTGGGGCCAACGTTACGCTTGAACGCGATACTGTAATTGGAAAACGGGTACGTATACATTCTGGCGTGGTTTTAGGCTCGGATGGATTTGGATACGAATTTGAAGGCGGTCGGCATCGCAAGGTGCCGCAAGTTGGTTCGGTGTTCGTGGGAGACGACGTAGAAATTGGAGCGAACACGACGGTTGACCGCGGGCGTTTTGGACCGACTCGGATAGGGGAGGGCAGCAAGATCGATAATCTCGTGCAGATCGGGCACAACGTGACGGTGGGCAAGCACAACATTCTTTGCGCTCAAGTCGGCATCGCCGGGAGCACGAAGTTGGGAGATTACGTAGTGATGGGTGGGCGCGCGGGCGCCTCGGGACACATCGAGATTGGCTCAGGCGCGCAGTTGGCTGGCCAGTGCGTTGCTTTCTCCGATTTGGAGGGAGGCGCCAAATACGGAGGGGCTCCGGCGATTCCCTTGGTCGCCTACCAGCGGATTACGGTGATTACCCGTCGTTTGCCGGAGCTATTCAAGCGATTGACTCAGCTCGAGAAGCAGTTGCTGCGAGACTAAAGGATTTAGGCCTGTGCAACCCGCATCGGTTTGATAGCATCTGAACATGCGGGACAGTAATCTAAAGATCATTTCTGGAAACTCCAACCGTCCGCTTGCGGAGGCCATCTGTCAGTTCATCGGAGTTCCGTTAACCGACACGGAGGTAACGACTTTTCCGGATGGCGAGTCGTTTGTTAAGATTAATGAGAACATTCGCGGAAGGGACGTTTTTCTTGTCCAGTCCAGCTGCCCGCCCGTAAACGACAATCTAATCGAATTGCTGATCATGATCGACGCGGCCCGGCGCGCCTCTGCGTCGCGAATCACTGCAGTGATTCCATTTTATGGATACGCTAGACAGGATCGAAAGGATCAACCGCGGGTTCCGATTACCGCTAAGCTAGTGGCGAATCTGCTAACCTCGGCAGGGGCGGATCGCGTCCTGACCGTCGATTTGCACGCTGGGCAAATTCAAGGGTTCTTCGATATACCGGTGGATCACTTGTTGGCTTTCCCGGTGCTCTACGATCACATCGTAAAGAAGGAGCTGCGCAATCTGGTAGTGATGTCGCCAGACGTCGGAGGCGTAAAGATGGCGGACGCCTACGCTCGTGAATTCAAGTGCGGCCTTGGTTTCGTCGCCAAGAAGCGTCACAGCGCGACGCAAGTGGAGGCGACTAGCATCGTGGGCGACGTGAAGGGCTGCGACGTACTGTTGATCGATGATATGACAGAAACGGCTGGCACGATTTGCGCTGCTGCTCGGCTGATCAAGTCGCATGGAGCCCGCCGTATCCTGGCGGCGGTTACGCACGCGAATCTCCAAGATATGGGGTATGAGCGTCTCAAGGAAGGACCGATCGAAGAATTGGTTGTAACGGATACCATACCAGTAGATCCCAAGGGGTTGCCTATCAAAGTGCTCAGCGTTGCTCCGCTTTTAGGGGAGGCGATCCTGCGAATCAGCAACAACGAATCGGTGACCAGCCTGTTTCGAGTGAAAGGCTTCTGAAGCTAAGGCTTGGAAAGCGCGCTCAGGCGCGCGAGACTTGCAACCTAAGACGCATAACCCTGTCCCCTTTTCCAATGCCCAATTTCAAGTTAGCTCTTTCTTGCGCGAGTCTGGTCTGTCTCGTCGCCGCTCCAATCCTAGCTGCTCAAGAGGCCGTCAACGTGGCTGACCTCGTCGAGATCGACGCTGCTCCGCTTGATCGCTCGCAAGCGGGAAGAGTGGTCAGCTACTCCGATTCCTTGACCGAGGCGCGTCCCGCTGTGGTGAGCGTCTATGCCAAGTCGCTTAGCAGCTCGCTCAGTAGGGAGGAGTTGCTCATGCAGCAGCTTTTCGGAGTGCGTCCGCGGCGACAGCAAGCTCCTCAGTTCGGATTGGGATCCGGCGTGATTGTTTCTGGTAATGGATACATCATTACGAACAACCACGTGATTAGCCGTGCGGACGAGATCAAGGTGCAGCTGGATAGCCAGCGCATCTACGACGCTGTTCTGGTAGGGACGGATCCTAGCACGGATATAGCTGTGCTCAAGATAGAGACGGAGGTTGAGCTGCCTTCGATCAAGCTGGCGGATAGCGACCAAATCGAAGTGGGCGATGTCGTGTTCGCAATTGGCAACCCCCTTGGAGTGGGCAAGACGGTCACGATGGGAATCGTATCCGCGACCAAAAGACAGGAAATGGGCGTGATCGCCGGAGGCTTCGAAAATTTTATTCAAACCGACGCCCCCATAAATTCCGGGAATTCTGGAGGGGCTTTGGTCGACGCCAAGGGGCGATTGATTGGCATCAACACCCTGATCCAGACAGATGGAGCGTCTACTGGGAATATCGGTATCGGCTTCGCGGTACCGGTGAACCTCGCTTACTCGGTTATGACGGATTTGGTCGAGACGGGCGCTGTTTCGCGAGGATTCCTAGGAGTTGGCATTGAAAGCTTGGACGAGGACAAAGCGGAGTTTTTTGGAGTAGATAGCCTGAACGGGGCTTTGGTGAATCAAGTGAATCCAAACACTCCTGCAGCGGAAGCTGGCATTCTTGCAGGTGACGTCATTGTCGAGTTGGATGGCGTCGCGGTTGATTCGCCGAGCGACCTGCGAATCAAGATCGCTGCTCGCAAGCCGGGTGAAACGGTATCAATCGCACTGATACGCGAAAAGACCCGAGAAGAAGTCGTAGTCGTTTTGGCGGAGCGAGGAGGCGATGGACAAATTATTTCCAGCGCCAACCCGAATGCCCGTTTCCTAAAGGGGGTCTCGGTAGCGAGCTTGACTGATGAATTGCGTGCAGATCACCAGGTTGGCGACGAGGTCCAAGGAGTGGTGATCACTGCAGTGCAGGACGACAGTCCCTATGTGCGTCTGCTGCCGGTCGGCATGGTGATCCAGAGTATTAATGGCAAGCAGGTGCGAAGCGAGCAGGAGGCGGCTCAGGCCCTCAAGCGGGATGCCAAGAATATGTTCCACGTCGCGTTCAGAGGCGTGAATCGCTGGGTAGGCGTGGAAGTGGACTAGGTCGCTAGGGCCCAATTCTTTGGCGCGCATTTCAGGTGCATCGCTCGCTTCGCGAGCGATGGAGCAACCGCCGCCAGCGGAGCGCCGGCCCACCTGCTTTTCCAGCTACCTTTCCGCGCTACGGCTCTTGACGAATTCGACGATGGCAGGCGTATCGTCCAGGTTGGCCCAGACGAGGCGCAGGAATTCGGCGGGATGGATGTCGTGGGTTTGCAGAAAGTTCCTGTCACCACCGCAGCAATACATGATTTCGTCGCAGAGCTCTCCCTGGAGCTTGCCCTTCGCTTTTTCGATGATGCGTGGGAGCCAGGGAATTCCATCAATCGCCTCTGGCTTAGGCGTGAGGCTGGAAGCTTCGATGCGGTTTTTCGAGGGAACGCCTTTTTGGATGTGCAGAAAGTAGTCGCGGCGGACTTGCTCGATGGACTGGGCGATTTCGTATGAAGGCACGCCTCCTTGTACTTGGTCCTCTCCGTAGTCGAAGAAGTCCTGTACGCGCCATCCGTTGGCGGCTATGAACTCGAGTTCCTCCGCATCGAACCAAGTGTTCTTGTCTGTGTTGCCGGAGGCATAGAGTTCCACGGACTTGTCGTAGAGTTTCTTGAAGGTGTCTTGGTAGTTGTAGTGCTTCATGTTGGTGGTGGAACGAAAGCGCGGACCGTTTGATCGCGGTGCTTGGGGCCGGTTTCCTACTTGTTTCGCTTCCGGGCGGGGGCCTTTTTGCTTGGCTTCGATTTTGTCGCGGATTTTTTCGGCTTGGCGCTCGAAGCGGATCGCTGAGGTTTCTTGGACTTCTTCTGTTTGCGGAAGAATTTCTTGGGGCCGGGTTTCGTTTCTTCGGACGATTCGCGGCGGCCATTTCGCGACGCGTTTCCTCTCCCCTTCGGCGAGGGCGGCGTGCTTGCGGGCGCGGCTGCGTCGGATGGCATGATGGTTGGCTTGGGATTGTCCTTGCGCTGCTGGGCGCAGAGGCGGAAGTCGACCTGGCGCTTGAAGCGGTCGACCTTGTGAACCTCGACCTGGATGGTCTGCCCAAGGGAGTAGGCGTTTTTCTTCTTGCGACCGATGAGGGCGGTGCCGCTGGCGTTGAGGCGATAGAGGTCGTCGCGCAATGCGGAGATGTGGACCATGCCGAAAGCGCTCGATTCCTTGAGCTCGATGAACATGCCGTGGTTGCGCACTTCGGTGATGATGGCGTCGAAGGCGGTCTGCGGTTTCTTGTCCAGCTCGCGCTCGAAGAACTCGAGCAGCTTCACCTTTACCGACTCACGCTCGGCTTCCACGGAATTGACCTCAGTGTGGCTGAGGTGCTCGGCAATGCTTGCCGCCTTGGAGGCGTTGTAGCGCGGGCCGGGCTCGGCGAGGGCGGGCTCGCCACGAACCTTGTTGAGGAAGTGGTTGAAGACGCGGTGCGTCACCAAGTCGCTGTATCGGCGGATTGGAGACGTGAAGTGCAGGTAGTCGTTCTTGCAGAGTCCGTAGTGTCCGTCGGGGGTGGACTTGTAGCAGGCTTTCTTGAGCGAGCGCAGTACTTGGGTGCGCAGGAGGCGGCTCTGCGGGTGGGCGGAGAGCGTTTCGAGCAGCTTGACGAGGTCCTTGCGATTGTTGAGGTCAGCGGTTTCGATGCCCCAGGTCGCCATGTATTCGCGGAGGTCGTTGAGGCGTTCCTCGTCGGGGTCTTCGTGCACGCGGTAGATGCAGGGGAGGCGGTTGCGCTTCATCTCGCGGGCGACGCATTCGTTGGCCAGCAGCATGTATTCCTCGATGAGCTGGTGGCTCTCGTCGTTGTGGATTTTCTCCAGGCGGTCTGCGTAGCCCTTTTCGTCGACGAAGATTTTGGTTTCTTCCATGTCGAGGTTGAGGCTGCCTTTCTTGAAGCGGGCGGCGCGCAGCTTGGAGGCGAAGCTCCAGAGTTCGCGGATGGACTTCTGGAGTTTGCCGAGTTCCTCGTTGCTGAGGGTGTTGAGGGCGCGTCCGGTGGACCCGGTTTGATGGGCGGGCGGGAGCTGCAAGTCGCGAGCGACCTGCAGGCTGTCGTTCTTGAGCAGGGCGTAGGCTTGCTTGTAGGTGAGGCGCTTGTTGCTGCGGATCACGGTGTTGGCGTAGTCCACGTCTACGATCTCGCCCTTTTTGTCTAAGGTGACGAATACGGATTTGGTGAGGCGGTCTTCGTCTTCTACAAGGCTGCAGATTCCGTTGGAGAGGGAGCGGGGCAGCATGGGGATGACGATGCCGACGAGGTAGGTGGAGTTGCCGCGCTCGAAGGCTTCCTTGTCCAGCTTGGTGCCGCCGCGCACGTAGGCGGCGACGTCGGCGATATGGATGCCGACGCGGGTGTGCTTGCTGTCTGGATACTCGAGGGAGATGGCGTCGTCGAAGTCCTTGGCGTCGTCGGGGTCGATGGTGAAGGTGAAGGCTTTTCTCAGATCGCGCCGTCCTTTGAGCTGGTTCTTGGTCACCTTGTCGGGTACGGCTTCCGCTTCCTTCATGACCTCGGGTGGGAACTCGGTCTCCAGGTTGTACTTGTGCAGCACTGCCATGAGTTCGGCTTGCGGCTCATGGGTCTTGCCGAGGTTGGCGATGAGCTCGCCCTCGGGATTGACGTGGCGTTGCTCCCACTCGTGCAGCTTGGCGACGACTTTGTCGCCGACCACCGGCACGGGATTGAGGCCGGACTCTTCGGGCGGGGGCACGTAGATGTCGTGGATGATGCGAGGGTCGTCCGGCGCGACGTAATGGAAGAAGCGGGTTTTGCAAAGGGTGCCGACTACGGTGTCGCGGGCTCGCTTCTGGATGCGGATGACGCGGCCGAAAGGGCCTTCCAAGGGAGGGCCGGGCTTTTTGTTGCGGTTTTTCCAAAGCGGCTGGTTGGGCGGGGCGTCGGCAATGCGCACGACCACCTTGTCGTCGTGCATGGCGACGCTGGTGTCCTCGGCATTGATCTGCACAGGTTTTGGATTTGGGTCCGACTTCGTGGCGTCCGGGATGAGGATGGCGGAACCTTTCTGGCGGAATTTGATGGTTCCGGTCACTAGGTCGACATCCTTGGGGATGGCGAAGCGGTCTCCTTTGATGCGGACGATATCTCCGTTGGCCAGGAGAAGGCGGACTTCGTAGTCCAGTGTGCGGCGTTCCTTTTTGCCGAGTCCAAGTTCTGCGGAGATGCCAGACTTGTCGAGCGGAGCGTAGTCCGCTTGTTGCATGAGGGCGATTATTCGTTCCCTTATTTTCATTTATCTAGTAATTGGCCGATGTTTGGCCTTTGGGCGGTCAGATTGTTGTTGGATTTGCGCCCCTAATCCCTAGGACAGAGGAATCTATGAAAATAGTTCATGCAGCAAGCGAGATGTTCCCTTATGTGAAAACCGGGGGCTTGGCAGACGTCTGCGGTTCCCTCTTCAAGTCGCTGGCCGGTGTAGGGCACGAGGTTTCGTTTTTCCTTCCTGGATATCGAAAGATCATCGAATCGAAGGAATTCGAGAGCGCTAAGTTGAAGGTGGTGCTGCAAGTCGAGTTAGGCGAGCAATTTCTCAGGGGAGAGGTTTGGGCCCTTACTTTGGGGCGTCGCCAGACGCTTTACATCATCCGCCGGGACGAATTTTTCGATCGTACGAATTTGTACGGGACGCGCGAGCGCGACTACGACGACAACGACCGTCGTTTCATCTACTTCAGCAAGGCGGTCGTGCAGGCGATGCGCTTGCTCGAAATCAAGGCGGATATTTTGCATTGCCACGACTGGCAGACTGGGTTGTTGCCGCTCTTCTTGCGCATGGCGGAACAGGAGACGGGCAAGTCGCTGGCGCTCAAAACCTTTTTCTCTATCCACAACCTAGCGTTTCAGGGGCTTTATCCGCGCTCGTCCTTCAAGTTTACCAACTTGCCTAAGGAGTTCAACGGGATCGACGGTCTCGAGTTTTATGAGCAGATAAGCATGATCAAAGGCGGAATCTTCTTCGCGGACAAGATCATGACGGTGAGCCCTAACTACGCCCGCGAAATTTTGACGCCAGAGTTTGGCTGCGGCCTGGAGGGCGCCTTGAAGGTGCGGGAGGAGGATCTCGTCGGCATTGCAAACGGGATCGATACTGAGGTTTGGAATCCGCAGAAGGATCCGTATTTGATCAATCACTACAACGCTTCGGATCTATCCGGGAAGCAGGACTGCCAGGAAACCTTGCTGAAGAAGGTTGGCCTCGCGAAAGGCGAAGGTCCGGTTTATGGAGTGGTTGCTCGCCTCACCCAGCAAAAGGGCATCGACCTCCTGCTGAAGCAAATGAGCTTCTTCGTGAAGAACGACTGCCGCTTGGTGCTTTTGGGTAAGGGTGACCCTAACTACGAGAAGGCGCTCAAGCGCTTTGCGAAAAGCTACCCCGAACACATTGCGGTGTGCATCGTTCTCGACGAGGAGATGTCGCATCTCGTGGAAGCGGGATCGGATTTCTTCATCATGCCTTCGATTTTCGAGCCGTGCGGCCTCAATCAGATGTACAGTCAGCGCTACGGCACCTTGCCCTTGGTTTCTGGGGTGGGCGGCTTGAAGGATACGGTCATCGATATCGTAAGCGATCCCGAGAACGGCACCGGTTTCGTTTTTGAGGCGAACAACGATGGTTTGGCCGCGGGCTTGGAGGCTTCGCTGGAGCTTTACGGGAATGAGAAAGATTTCGTGCACGCGATCAAGCGGGCTATGAAACGGGACTTTTCTTGGAAGCGCGTGACGACCGAGTACGAATCTCTCTACCTCGACAGTATTTGAACTAGTTCGTAACTTATTGAAAAACAAGCCCTTCGCCGGAGTTAAACCTTGTTCTCAATGCGTGCCCGGTCGCATGATTGGGGCATGCCTGAGCAAAAGCCGGTTATCTTGTGGTTTCGCCGCGATTTGCGGCTAGCCGACAATCCAGCCCTTCAACGTGCGGTGGAGAGCGGCCAGCCGGTGCTGCCGGTCTACATCTTGGACGATGGGGGAGAGGGGAGCTGGCCGGACGGAGGCGCTAGCAAATGGTGGCTGCACCACTCGCTTGCGTCTTTGGCGGAGGATCTGGAAGGCGTGGGATCTCGTTTGCTGCTCAGGAGAGGAGCGTCGCGCGACGCGCTCTTGGAGCTCTGTCGCGAAACGGGAGCCGACGGCGTTTTTTGGAACCGTCGCTTCGAGCCGGCTATTGTAGCCCGAGACACTGAGATCAAGAAATCCTTGGCTGAGGCTGGAGTCATGGTTCGCAGCTTCAATGGCTCGCTGCTGCAGTCGCCCTTGAGCGTGGAAAACAAGTCCGGTTCCCCGTTCAAGGTTTTTACTCCTTTCTGGAAGCATATCCAGAACTTGAGTACGCGGGATCCGCTGGAAAAGCCGACCTCGCTTGCGGCGCCGAAGTCGTGGCCGGCGAGCGAGTCTTTAGGGTCCTGTAAGCTATTGCCTAAGCGTGACTGGGCGGACGGTTTTGAGAAAGAGTGGACGCCAGGGGAACGGGGCGCGGTAGAGGCTTTGGAAGGTTTTGCTGATGGTCCGGTAAACCATTACGCTGGTAAGCGCGACACGCCATCGGTTCGCGGCGTCTCCAAGCTCTCGCCGCACCTGCACTTTGGAGAGCTTTCCCCAAACCAAGTTTGGCATCGCATGGACCGCGAAAAGCACGAGCCGTACCTGCGGCAGATCGCTTGGCGAGAGTTTGCCCACCATTTGATGTTCCATTTTTCGGATACTCCAGAAAAGCCATTGCGGCCGGAATTCGCCTCGTTTCCTTGGAAGAAAGACGCTTCCTTGCTGAGGGCTTGGCAGAAGGGCATGACTGGCTATCCGATCGTGGATGCAGGAATGCGCGAGCTTTGGAAAACCGGTTGGATGCATAATCGTGTGCGAATGATCGCTTCGTCGTTTTTAGTGAAACACCTGCTGCAGCCTTGGCAGGCAGGGGCGGACTGGTTTTGGGATACGCTGGTGGACGCGGACCTCGCCAACAACACGATGGGCTGGCAATGGGTCGCGGGTTGTGGAGCGGACGCGGCTCCCTATTTCCGGATTTTCAATCCGATCACCCAAGGCGAGCGATTCGATGGAGAGGGAGCTTACACCCGCAAGTGGGTTCCTGAAATCGCGGACCTGCCCGACAAGTACCTCTTCAAGCCATGGGAGGCGCCAGGCGAATTGCTGGAGAAGGCGGGTATCGAATTGGGCAATACTTACCCTTGGCCGATCGTTGAGCATGCTAAGGCGCGGCAGGCAGCTCTGGACGCTTATGCCGCAATGAAGTCTTGATCCCGATGAAGTTTGAAAAACGTAGTTCGATGCCTGTCTCCGCCCAGGAACTGTTCAATTGGCACGGGCGTCCCGGAGCGTTTGCTCGCTTGTGCCCGCCATGGCAGGAGATGGAGGTGGTGAAGGAGGACCCGGGACTTGCGAAGGGAAAGCGAATCGAGCTGAAGATGAGTACCCCGATCGGCAAGCGAACCTGGCATGCGTTGCACACCGAGTGCGATGCAGGACTAGGATTTACGGATGTGCAGGAGAAGGGACCGTTCAAGAGTTGGAAGCACCGACACCGATTCGAGCCAACCGGGGATGGGCAATGCGATTTGGTGGACGAGATCGAGTTTGAGCTTCCGCTTGGCGGTTTGGGGGAGTCCGTTGCGAGAGGCGAGCTCGAGAAAGGCTTTGCTTACCGTCATTGGATAACGCGCCGCGACCAAGTTCTCAGGCAATCCATCCCGCGTTTCGAAACGCTTAAGGTTGCGATTGTGGGTGGTAGTGGTTTTTTGGGTACGCAGCTTAGAGCCCTCTTGGAAGCCCAGGGCCATGACGTTTTTATCGTGACTCGCAACAAGCGCAGCGAGTCCGACATTCGTTGGGATCCAGCTGCCGGAGAAATTGAGCTGGCTCGTCTCGAAGGTTTGGATGCGGTCGTTCATCTTGCGGGGGAAAACCTGACCTCGGGGCGTTGGACCGAGGAACGGAAGAAGCGACTCTGGTCGAGTCGAGTGGATGCGACTACGTTTTTAGTGGAAGCTCTAGGCAGACTTGAAAGGCCGCCTTCAGTTTTGCTGAGCGGGTCGGGCATTGGCATATACGGGAGCGACCCGGAGGCTGTTTTCAGCGAGGACTCGCCGCGTGGCGAAGGCTTCCTGGCAGAATTGTGTGAAGCGTGGGAGGCGGCGGCGGCGCGCGCTGAGTCTTTGGATACGCGAGTCTGCCTCTTGCGCACCGGAGTCGTTATCGATCCGCGCGGGGGTGCTTTGCCCAAGATGCTTCCTGCCTTTCGATTGGGGGCTGGAGGACCTCTAGGAAGCGGAGAACAGTGGTTTCCTTGGATTGGCCTGGAAGATTGGATCGGTGCGGTCAACTGGCTCTTGTTTGCCAAAAACGCTAGCGGGCCGGTAAACCTGGTGGCTCCCCAAGTGGTTCGCCAAAAGGATTTCGCCAGAGCGTTAGGGCAAGCCCTGAAGCGCCCGGCCTTCTTGCCGGCCCCTCGTTTCGCCCTGAGCGCGCTCCTAGGCGAAATGGCCGACGAGGCCTTGCTTTCCAGTATCCATGCCAAGCCCGGAGTCTTGGAGTCTGTGGGGTACTCCTTCGTTTTGCCGGATTTACGGGCTCTGTTCTCGAAAGTGATTTGAGCTCTCGACCGTTCGGGCTAGCGGCGGACTTGGGGCAGACGCCCCAGTTGGGCTTGATTCGATTTAGGATGATCAACCCGTCCGGCCATGCATTTTCCCGTTTCGCTTTGAGTTGTATCCATGCCGGAGCAGGGCGGTATTGGCGAGTCAGAGCGCTGTTTTTAGGCTTATCACTCGATTGCCGTTAGCGATCGAAGTTTGGTACTATCATCTGCTTGCGCGCTCGCGCTGGCATTTTGGAACAGAGGGATAAGAGTTATGGTATCGAGGGATGAGACGGACAGCCCGCCTAAGGAAACAGGCGGCGCCAGCTTGATTGCTGTTGTTTTCGCGGCAGGGATGCTGGGGGCCTTAAAAATGCTCGCTCCGGAGCTCTTGTCCAGCGTGACGGGAGTCGTGGCTGCATTGGCCTTTTGCGTCGTGGCCGGAGCGACTGTCTTTCTGGCGATTCGCAATGCTTCCCCAGGTCGCGCTCTTTCAAGAAGAGACCTAACGGGAATGGAAGAAGACAAGGCTCGCTACGTGGAAGCCCGGGTTCTTCGTTTTGAGGAGGAGAGGGAGCGATTGGAGCGGAGCGCGTTCGAGTTCTACCAGAACGTTCTGGACGAGATTCCGGGCAAACTGCGTGAATTGGTCGCTTCAAGCCGGGTTGCGTTGGATCAGGTGACCACAGATATCTCGAAGGCCTCCAAGCTGCCCAGGGACATGGGCGTCGCAGCTAGCGCGGAGGAGTGGCGTCGCGTTATCGGCGAACAATGGATGCCTTGGGAAAGCGATTTGGGATACCTTGGGGTCTCGGAGATCGGAATGCGAATCCATCAGGCCAGCGAATCGTGGCGTTCCTACCAGAACTTGAATCCCAAGTCTTTCGAAGGTCGGGAGCGGGATGGGGAGCATGGTCCGGCCTTGGGCCTGGCTCAGGTTATTTCCCGTCTTCGGATGGAGTCCGTAAACGAGCTGATGGAGGGGTACCGTCAAGTGGGGTCGCGTTTCCTGCTTGTTTACCGAAAGGAGCGTGAGTGGATGAGCCAAACGGTGTTTCAGAGTTTGGTTCTATTGAATGAAGTCGGTGAAGAGAATGCGACGCTTGCAGACACGAACATGCGTAGCCGAATTGTTCGTCTGAAGACTGTATTCGATTTAGTGATACGGATGGGGGATTCGATTGAAAGCGAGTTGCTGAACGTCGAAGATGGAGAAGCCAGGCGAAGCAAGGTCGTTCGAACCTGTATCAATCTGAGCATTCTCGGCGCGATGCCACGTTGGTTCGCGGAGGCGGGTAGCCTGGGATGCGACGATGGCGACGAAGCGGATTCGCTGTTCGCGGTTGCAGAATGCGTTTAGCTTTGGGCGGCCTTTGGGATGCCTCCCGTCCTGGCTGTCGACTTGGGGGGGGGAGAGTATCGGCAAACCTCATTACCTTGGCGTCAACAATTGTTGACTAAGGTAAGTCAGAAACCCATATAACCAAGTATTATGGCTAAAGCATTCCCTGATATCACTGCCGCGATTGGCAATACCCCGCTCATCAAGCTCAACCGCCTCACGGAAGGCTGCGTTGCTGACGTCTACGTCAAGTGTGAGTTCTTCAACCCGCTCTCCAGCGTCAAGGACCGTATCGGCAAGGCGATGATCGAGGCCGCCGAAAAGGAGGGCAAGCTGGGCGAAGGGTCGATCATCATCGAGCCGACTTCGGGCAACACGGGGATCGCTCTTGCGTTCATCGCGGCGGCTCGCGGTTATCGCCTGATCCTCACTATGCCGGAAACGATGTCCATGGAGCGACGCGTCCTGCTCGGCATGTTGGGCGCGGAACTTGTTTTGACTCCAGGACCTAAAGGGATGCCCGGCGCGATCGCTCGCGCTACGGAGCTGGTGGCCGAGTACGGCGAGAAGGCTTTCATGCCGCAGCAGTTCGAAAACCCTGCCAACCCAGAGGTTCACCGCCAGACCACTGCGGAAGAAATTTGGGAAGCGACGGAAGGCAAGATCGACGCTTTCGTGGCGGGCGTGGGCACAGGCGGCACCATCACCGGCGTTTCCGAGGTCATCAAGAGCCGCAAGGCGATTACGACCGTAGCAGTGGAGCCGGCTAACAGCCCGGTTATCTCTGGTGGCCAGCCCGGTCCGCACAAGATCCAAGGAATTGGGGCCGGCTTCATTCCGAAGAATTGCAACAAGGACATCATCGACGAGGTGATCACGGTCGAAAACGACGACGCCTTCGCGACTGCTCAGGAGTTGGCTCTCAAGGAAGGCATCAGCTGTGGCATTTCCTCTGGAGCGAACGTTTGGGCCGCCTTGCAGCTGGCGAAGCGTCCGGAGATGGCTGGCAAGATGATCGTCACAGTCGCGTGCAGCGCTGGCGAACGCTACATCTCCACCCCTCTCGGCGAGAAGGCTCGGGTCGCGGCGGCTGCCGCAACGGCTCAGTAGAGCGAACGGTTGATTTTTCCGGGGGCTTCCTGTGTTTTCACGGGAAGCCTTTTTTGTACCCTTGAACCTGCCCCGCATTTTTCGCCGCCTTTTCGACCCCGTCTTGGAGACGGCTTTTCCCAGCCAGTGCGCGGGATGCGGCGAGGCGGTGGAGGAGTCCCGTTTCTCTGGGATTTGTCGAAGCTGCCAACCGCGACTGCAGCTCATAGAGGATCCCAAGTGCTTGACTTGCGGATTTCCGTTTTTTGGCGATTCCGAATCTCACGGCCATTGCATGCACTGCGAGCACCTCCAGCCGGCATTCGGCCAGGGCTGGTCGATCGCCTTGTTTCGCGGACCTCTGCGGGAACTCATTTACGCTCTCAAGTACAAGCAGGGGCTATGGGCCTTGCGCGACTTGCGGGAGCTGGCGGCGACAGCCCCGGGACTGGCTCGTTTTGCGGGAGATGCCGTATTGGTGCCGGTACCGCTGCACCCTCGCAAGCAGCGGGAGAGGGGCTACAACCAGAGCGAGTTGCTCGTGCGTATGCTCTTGGAGACCTTGCCGGATTGTCGCTTCGAGGACCTGCTAGTCCGCAGCGTCGATACGGTTTCGCAGACCCAGTTCGACCGGAAGCAGCGGATTCGGAACCTCAAAAATGCCTTTTCATTGCGCCAAAAGCGTGCCATAGACCCCGCCCAACGCTATATTATTGTAGATGACGTCTTCACCACAGGTTCCACTGTCAATGCATGCGCCGCAGCTCTGCGGCGTGCGGGAGCTCGGTCGATAGACGTTTTGACCATCGGGCACGGCTAGCTTTTTTTCTGGCGAACCGGCCGCATCCAAAACTCATTGCTCAATCACCATGGCGCTTTTCCAAAAACCGAAGTATTCGACCGTTATCGTCAAAAAGAAGGACATTCCGCAGGGCATGTGGAAGAAGTGTCCCGTTTCTGGCGACATCATCTACAATAAGGAACTGGAGCAAAACCAGAACGTGGTTCCCAAGAGCGGCTACCACTTCCCCATCACGGCTCGCAAGCGCATCGGCCACTTGCTTGACGAAGGCAGCTTCACCGAGCTGGAGAAGGACCTCGTCGCGGGCGATCCCTTGGAATTCGTCGACTCCAAGCCGTATCCGGCCCGACTCGAGGCCTATCAGAAGAAGACCGGCGAAAACGATTCTATCGTAAGCGGGAAGGGGACGATCCATGGGATTCCCGTCTCAATCGCGGTTTTCGATTTCCAGTTCGCCGGCGGTTCGCTCGGTTCGGTGGCGGGTGAGAAGATCACTCGCGCCATCGAGCTCTCCATCAAGGAGAAGATTCCCTGCATCGTCGTTTCGGCCTCTGGCGGAGCTCGCATGCAGGAGGGTATCCTCAGCTTGATGCAAATGGCGAAGACCAGCGCCGCTCTTGGCAAGCTAGCGGAAGCTAAGGTTCCTTTCATTTCGATTTTGACCGACCCGACGGCGGGTGGCGTGACGGCGAGTTTTGCGACTTTGGGCGACGTGATTTTGGCGGAGCCTGGCGCTCGCATCTGTTTCGCCGGCGCTCGAGTGATCAAGGAAACCACCAACGAGGAATTGCCGGAAGGCTTCCAGTCGGCGGAGTTCCTTTTCCAGCGTGGCTTGATCGACCAGATCGTTCCTCGCACGGAAATGCGGAATCGCTTGCGCGACATTCTCTCGGCTCTCTACACGAAGAAAGAGCCGGTCCAGGCCTAGTCGGCGTGGGTAGCGACCTTGCGTCGCGATTCTGCACGCTTAGGTCGATGTAAAATCGCGGCGCGAGGCCGTTTCCTACGAGGTATATACAATGCCAGAGCTCGATTCTTACGAGGCTGCTCGCGACTGGTTGTACTCGCTCAAGAACCGCGGGTCCAAGTACGGCATAGACCGTATGGAGCGCTTTGCGGAGGTGCTCGGGCATCCGCAGCGGAACTATCCTTGCATCCATGTAGCTGGAACCAACGGCAAGGGCTCGACTTGCGCGATGCTGGAGCGGATCTTCCGCGACCAAGGTTTCCGCTCCGGCCTCTCGACGTCGCCGCATCTAGTTAGGCAAGGAGAGCGAATCCAGGTGGACCGCCGCATCCTTGGCGAGCCGCAGATCCTCGAGTACGTGCGCGAGCTACTTCCTTTTGCGGAAAAGGTGGCAGAGGAAGATCCGGATCTGCATCCGAGCTTTTTCGAGTTCATGACGGCGATGGCCTTCCTGCACTTTGCTCGGGAATCAGTCGATGTCGCCGTGGTTGAAGTGGGGCTGGGCGGGCGATTGGACGCGACTAACGTTTTGCTGCCCGAGGTGAGCGTGATCACTTCAATCGGTCTCGACCATTGCGAGATACTGGGAGACACGCTGGCGGCTATCGCTCGGGAGAAGGGAGGGATTATCAAGCCGGGTATCCCGGTGGTGGTGGGCTTGCTGGAGCCAGAGGCGATGAAGGCGATTCGCGAGATATGCGACGAGCGGGGTTGTGAGTTGGTTCGCGTGGAGGATCGCTTCGGTCGCGACCTTGCGAATTACCCGCAGACGAACCTGCACGGGAGCTACCAACGAATTAATGCGGCGATTGCTCTGACGGTGGCAGATGTCGTGCGGGAGCGGTTCGGCTTGGACCTGGAAAAGGCGAAGCGGAGCCTGCTCGAGGTCGCTTGGCCTGGGCGCTGGGAGGAACGTCAGCTCGAGAACCGCAAAATCGTTTTCGACGTTTCCCATAACTCCGAAGGGGCTCGCTGGCTGGACGAGAACCTGGCGGATCTCGTCGTTCGTAGCGGTGGCAAGCGTCCTGACATTGTCATGGGGGTTATGGGAACCTATCGCGCTGCGTCTCTGGTACCGGTAGCGGCGAGGTGGGCAGCCAGCCTGCTTTTCGTCATGCCGGAACAAGATCGGGCCTGCACCTTCGATGAGCTAAAGTCCTTCGTTCCTGTCGGTTTCGAGGGGGAGGTGTCGGATGCGAAATTGGCCGAGCTTTTTCCGGAGAAAGGCGTTTGCGCTCTCGATTTCCCCTCCGATCGGCCGGTGGTGGTGAGCGGATCCATCTATTTGATCGGCGAAATCTGGGATCGGTTTTACGAAGAAAGCCCGTTGGGGCAGGGCGCCTTGCAGGACTTTTGATTTTTCTCCAGAGGGGAAAACGAAAAAAAATCAAAACGGGGTTGACAGTTGGGTTCTTAAATAGCTTTTTCGGGGCCTTCCAAATGACGCCTCTCTAGCTCAATCGGTAGAGCAGTTGACTCTTAATCAATTGGTTCGGGGTTCGAGTCCCCGGGGGGGTACCACTTTCCTTTAGGTGAAGCGGTACAAGTCCGATTCACAGACAAGTTTGCCGGTGTAGCTCAATTGGTAGAGCAACTGATTTGTAATCAGTAGGTTGCGGGTTCGAGTCCCATCACCGGCTCCACTTTCGAAAAAACCGCTAGTTCTCGGGCTGGCGGTTTTTTTGTGTTTCGAACGTGGAGCTCGTTGGCTCCCGAAACCGGATTCGCGAACCGGCGAGTCCCTGCTTTTTGAAGATGCAAAATTGCTTTATTTCCCCTTTACACAGGAGAGCTTTTGTATCTTTGTCATCGATTCCTTCAAAGTCATGCAAAAGACCAAGAAATCTATCGCAAAACGCTTCAAGCTCACCGCCAACGGTAAGCTGCGTCGTCGTTCTCCTGGGCAACGTCACCATTTGCACCAGAAGAGCACGAAGCAGAAGCGCAACCTCAACAAGGACAAGGCAGTCTCCGCTGGACGCCAAGCCGACCTCATGCGCGGCTTGCCTCACGGCCTCTAAGTCCCTGTTTCGACGAGAATTATTTCGGCTAGGTAAATTGTAATCAAGGCGACCTGACGAAATCCAATACTAGAAAGTTATAAAACATGCCTAGAGCAACAAACGCACCCGCATACACAAGGCGCCGCAAGAAGATGCTGAAGCAGGCCAAGGGCCACTTCGGTAACAAGTCGCGTCTCTACAAGTACGCCAAGGAATCCGTAGCCCACGCGCTGCAGTACGCATACCGTGACCGCCGCGCCAAGAAGCGCACCTGGCGCGCTCTCTGGATCGTACGCATCAACGCCGCTTGCCGCGCCGAAGACATGAGCTACAGCCGATTTACCGAAGGCCTCAAGGCTGCGGAAATCGTTCTCGATCGCAAGATCCTCGCCGACATCGCTGTCAACGATCCTATCGCGTTCAAGGGACTGGTCGAAAAGGCCAAGGAAGCCCTGAAGGCGAAGGCAGCAGCGTAAGGCCCGAAGCGAAAGCGTTTTTCCGAAGCTCACAAAAAGAGCTCGGACAACACAATTTTCCTTTCACTAGAAGGAGTTCGAGTATCTGCTCGGGCTCCTTTTTTTATTCCTTTTTCCCGCGGCTGTCGATGCGACTCGCTCGATCCGCATGACCATCAGAAAACCTCCCTTCTCATGGAAGACGAACTCAAGACAATCGTAGAATCTGCCAAGCAAAAGGTAGCCGCCGTGACCAGCCGCGCTGGTTTCGAGACCGTGAAGGCGGAAATCACCGGACCCAACGGAGCGCTCACCAAGGTGATGAAAAACATGGGCTCGATCGCCAAGGAAGATCGCCCCACCTTTGGCAAGCTCATCAATCAGGCCAAGACCACCATCCAAGGTTTCTACGACGATGCCATCGCCACTCTCGAGCAAGCGGAACTCGCGGCCCGCATCGGTCCCGCCATCGACCCGTCGCTTCCGTCGCCGAACGACGCGTTGGGCAGCCAGCATCCTTTGACCAAGGTGCGCGAGGAGATCTGCAGCATCTTCAAGCAAATCGGATTCACGGTTACGGAAGGAACGGAAGTTGAGACCGAGTACTACTGCTTCGACGCGCTCAACACCCCGGCCGATCACCCAGCTCGCGATTTGCAGGACACCTTCTACCTGCCCAACAACGCCCAATTCGGCAACGTATCCAAAAAGGCAGACGAGCGCTACTTGCTGCGTACCCACACTTCCTCGGTGCAGATCCGCACCATGCTCAAGGAGAAGCCACCTCTGCGTATTATTTCTCCTGGGCGTTGTTTCCGTCGCGATACGGTTGACGCTACGCACAGCGCCAATTTCCATCAGATCGAAGGCCTCTATATCGACGAGGATGTAACGGTGCGCGACCTCAAGGCTGTGCTCGACTACTTCTTCGAACGCCTGTTGGGGAAGGGGACCAAGACGCGTTTTCGCCCGCACTTCTTCCCTTACACCGAGCCCAGCTTCGAAGTGGATTTCTCCTCCAGCCATCTTG
This sequence comes from Pelagicoccus enzymogenes, assembly GCF_014803405.1. NCBI lineage: Bacteria > Pseudomonadati > Verrucomicrobiota > Opitutia > Puniceicoccales > Pelagicoccaceae > Pelagicoccus > Pelagicoccus enzymogenes. The sequence continues at coordinate 449,112 of NZ_JACYFG010000002.1, read as the reverse complement.
CCAAACTCGGGAGCGACTGGGTGGAAATCGCGGGCTGCGGCATGGTCGAGCCAGCCGTTTTAGAAGCGGTCGGTGTGGACCAGGAAAAGTACTCGGGGTTTGCCTTTGGCATGGGTATCGAGCGTATCGCTATGATCCTCTACGGAATCGACGATATCCGCTACTTCTATCAGAACGACGCCCGCTTCCTGTCGCAGTTCGCGTAAGCTAACCCTGTATCCATAAACTCTAACAAATTTATACTGTGAAAGTATCTCTCAAGTGGCTTAAGCGTTACGTAGATCTTGACGAGTCTCCCAAAGAGCTCGCCGCTTCGCTGACGCTCCTCGGTTTTGAAGTCGACGATATGGAAACGACGGGCGTTCCTCCGCTCGAAAACGTGGTGGTGGGCGAAGTCCTGCAGCGCGACCAGCATCCCGATGCGGATAAGCTGGGCGTCTGTCGCGTGGATTGCGGTCCTGAGATTGGCGAGAAGTCGATTGTGTGTGGAGCGAGCAACTACAAGGTAGGCGATCGCGTTCCCGTGGCTCTTCCTGGGGCTGAGTTGCCGGGAGGATTCAAGATCAAGGAGTCCAAGTTACGCGGGGTTCCGTCCGCAGGAATGATGTGCGGAGCCAGCGAGATCGGCGCTTCCGGCGACGATTCCGGTTTGCTGATTCTTGACGGACGTCCTGAGCTCGGTACCCCGATCAATGACGTGCTAACCGATAGCGATACGATCTTCAATTTGGAAGTGACTCCAAACCGCCCCGACTGCTTGTCGCATATCGGCATCGCCCGCGAGCTAGCAGCTTGGTACCGTCGCGACGTTAAGTATCCAGAGGTCAACGACATTCCAGCCAAGTCGGATCGCGCCAACGGCGACGCTCTTTTCAAGGGAGTCACGGTAGATGCGGAAGAAGACTGCCCGCTCTATATCGCAAGCGTGATCAAGGGCGTCAAAATTGGTCCCAGCCCGAAGTGGCTGCAGGAAGCGCTTTCCTCCATAGGACTGCGTCCTATCAACAACGTTGTCGACGTGACGAACTTCGTCATGCACGAGTGTGGGAATCCAATGCACGCTTTCGACGCTCGCGACATCGAAGGCGGCAAGATTGTGGTTCGCAATGCTGGCGAAGGCGAAGTCATGCACACCCTCGACGGCGAGGAGCGTAAGCTCTCCAGCCGCATGGTCGTAATTGCTGACCAGTCCAAGGCGTTGGCGGTTGCGGGTGTGATGGGCGGTCAGAATTCCGAAGTAAAGGAAGATACGACTGACCTCGTCCTGGAAGTTGCTTATTTCAAACCGAGCACCATTCGTTGGGTATCCAAGAAGTTGGCCCTTTCAACCGATAGCTCTTATCGCTTCGAGAGAGGAGTGGATCCACTTTCTTTGCGTTACGCCAGCGAGCGAGCAATCTCCCTCATTCTGGAAACGGCGGGCGGCGAGCTTTGTTCTAACGGGGCAACCGCTGGGAACGAGCCCGCGTGGCAGACCGAAATTGAAATCACTCCTGAGTGGATCCGCAAGAAAAGCGGCTTTGAAATCGCAGACGAAGAAATCCGCGAGGCGCTCGAGTTGTTGGATATGAGCATCTCGGTGGACGGCGATGATGTATGGACCGTTTCGATACCTAGCTATCGGGGCGACCTTTATCGTCCGGTCGATTTGCTGGAGGAAGTGCTGCGTATCTACGGAACGGATAAGATCCCAGGCGGCCAAGTTCGAGCGACCGCCACGACCGTCAACGACAGCCCGATTACCCAATTCAACCGCAAGGCGGCCTCCTACTTGATCGGACAAAACTTTGCCGAGACGGTGACTTACACCTTGCGCTCGCTAGGCGAACAAAAGCGTTGGGCAGGACACGTTTCTGCGGAAGAATTGGCTTTGCTCAATCCGATTAGCGAAGACCAAACGCAGCTTCGCCACAGTCTGTTGCCGGGAATGCTAGAGGTCTTGCACCTGAACCAGTCGCGCAAGACAGGAGCGAACCGTTTCTTTGAAACCGGTCGCGTCTTCCGCGAGCTTAATGGCAAAGTCGTAGAGATGGTTGCCGTCGCGTTCCTCGAATGTAACGGAGGAACCGAGCGCACTTGGAAGGAGAGAAGCTTCGACGACTTTTATGCGGCCAAGGAGCGTATCAAGACGATTGCCAGCTATGCGGGCATCGATCTTGGAAAGTTCAAGATTCGCAATGCAAGTGACAACGAGGGAGCTTGGCAGGAAGGCCACAGCGCGGCGTACGAAGAGCCCAAGGCTGGCTTCTTTGCTCGCGTGGGACTAATGAGTTTGCCGCGTATCAAGGAAATGGATATCCAAGGCGAAGTCTTTGGAGGCATTTTCTGTTACTTGCCCGAGCGCTTGCGCGAACCGAAGCGTATCAAGTTCAAGCCCTTCAGCTTGTATCCAGCTTCAAGCCGCGACTTGGCGTTGGTAGTCGACAAGTCCGAGCCAGCCGAGGAAGTCGTCCGTACCATGAGCAAAATTGCCTCCAAGGCGGCAAAGGGCTTCGAAGTCGAGAAGGTTTCGGTCTTCGACGTCTACGAAGGCGTAGGCGTGGCGGAGGACAAGAAGAGCGTGGCGGTCAGCATGACGTTCCGGGCCCTGGACCGCACGCTTAAGGACAAGGAAGTGAACAAGGCTTTTGAAACGATCCAGAGCCAAGTGCGTGAGGCGTCTTCGTACAGCATCCGCGACTAAGTTAATATCGAACTGTCATGTCTGAGAAAACGCACATAGATATCGAGTACACTGCGAAACTCGCCCGTATCAATCTTACGGATGCGGAGAAGGAAAAGCTTTCGGGGCAACTGGATTCGATAATTGGATACGTCGAAAAGCTTGAGGAACTCGACACGGACGGTGTGGAGCCCACAGCTCATCCGCACCCTGTCTACAACGTTTGGCAAGAAGACGAGGTAAAGGGAGAACTCTCCACGGAGGAGGCTCTCAAAAATGCCCCAGCCCAGCGCGACAACATGATTGTCGTCCCGAAGGTTGTGGATTGAGCCTTTTCGATCATCCGCCCAGCGCACGAAAAAACACGAAGATACGGTGTCAGAAGAATTGTACTACAAGTCGGCTAGCGAGCTTTCGGAATTGCTAGACAAGAAGGAACTCTCAGCGGTTGATCTGATGAAGGCCACCATCGCTCGCACCAAGCAGGTAGAGGAAAAGGTGGGGGCGTTCAATTCCTATGACGAGGTCGATGCCTTGGCGCAGGCCGATGCTTCGGATGCTCGACGGGCTGCTGGGAATTCGCTTGGACCCTTGGACGGAATCCCGGTCGGTATCAAGGACAACCTCGCTGTCAACGGTCAGCCGTTGACCTGCTCCAGCAAGATGCTGGAGAAGTTCGTTTCGCCTTACGATGCGACTTGTATCGAAAAATTGAAGTCGCAGGGCGCTGTGCTTTGGGGACGTCTCAATCTCGACGAGTACGCGATGGGCTCTTCCACGGAGAATTCTGCGTTCAAGACGACATCCAATCCATGGAATCTCGATTGTATACCCGGTGGCAGTTCAGGGGGATCCGCGGCAGCTGCGGCAGCCGGGCAGGCGGTGATGACCTTGGGCAGCGACACGGGTGGGTCTATTCGTCAGCCGGCTTCGCATTGCGGAGTGGTAGGGTTGAAGCCAACCTACGGACGTGTTTCCCGCTACGGTTTGGCGGCGTTTGCCTCTTCGCTTGACCAGGTCGGTCCGCTCACGCGCAGCGTTAAGGACGCGGCTTTGCTCTTGCAGGCAATTTCAGGGCACGACGAACGAGATTCGACCTCTTACAGAACGGAGACCCAGAATTTCGTCGCAGCTTTGGAAAAGCTGCGCGGTCGCAAGTGGACGCTTGGTTTGCCGAAGGAATACTTCGCGAGCGCGGCGGATACGCCAGCGATGAAGCCTGTGCTCGAAGCCATCGAGTTCTACAAGAGCTTGGGGTGCGAGGTGAAGGAAGTGTCCTTGCCGCACACAGATTACGCGGTGGCGACTTACTATATTATCGCGACGGCGGAAGCCTCTTCGAACCTCGCTCGCTACGATGGCATCCGCTACACGCATCGGGCTGAAAAATTCGATGCCAAGGATTCGGTCGATATCTATTGCCAGTCGCGGGCCGAAGGTTTTGGGGAAGAGGTGAAGCGTCGAATCATTCTCGGGACTTACGTTCTGAGCAGCGGTTACTACGATGCGTACTACTTGAAGGCCCAGAAGGTTCGTACCTTGATTCGCCAAGACTTCGAAAAGGCTTTCGAGAATGTGGACGCTTTGCTTACTCCGACCTCCCCGACGCCAGCTTTCAAGAAAGGCGAAAAGTCAAGTGATCCGCTTTCCATGTACCTGAGCGATATCTACACGATTTCCGCGAACTTGGCGGGCATTCCAGGTATGTCGTTACCGTGTGGATACAGCGATGGCTTGCCGGTCGGCTTGCAGATTCTAGGCAAGCCCTTCAAGGAGGACGAGCTGCTAGCAATCGCAAACGAGTTCGAAGCCGCTCACCCCTTCAAGGATCAACACCCGAGCCTCTAGTTTTAAGATGGAATACGAAGCAGTAATTGGCCTGGAAGTTCACGTTCAGATCAAGGCCGAATCTAAAATCTTCTCCCGCGTTCGCGCTGGTTATGGCCACGAGCCGAACAAGCTAGTAGATCCTGTGGTGATGGGCCTGCCTGGTGCTTTGCCAGTGATGAACAAGGCTGCGTTGGATGGAATCATCAAGGCGGGCTTGGCTTTGAACTGTACCATCCCCGAAACCTGCAAGTGGGATCGCAAGAACTACTTTTATCCGGATAGTCCGAATAACTATCAGATCACCCAGTACGATCAGCCGATCTGCGATGGCGGCTACGTCGAAATCGAGTTGCCGGGAAAGAACCGTGGCGAGATGGGAGAGCACAAGAAGATCAAGCTGACTCGCATCCACTTGGAGAACGACGTGGGGAAGCTCAACCACTTCGCCGACGATAGCTTGGTCGACTACAACCGAGCCTTCACCTCCTTGATGGAGATCGTGAGCGAGCCGGACATGCATTCGGGTGAGGAAGCGTTCGCGTTTCTTACCGCAATTCGCCAGACCATGATCTACTGCGGAATCTCTGATTGCGACATGGAGAAGGGGCAAATGCGGGCGGATGCGAACATCTCGGTGCGTCCGGTCGGGCAGAAGGAGCTGGGGCAAAAGATCGAGCTGAAGAATCTGAACAGCATCACGGGCGTGAAGAACGGCATCGAATACGAGATCAAGCGCCAGACCCGAGAGCTGAAGAAGGGGAACGTGATCAAGCAAGCCACTTGGCGTTGGAACGCGGACCTTGGACAGACCGAGATGATGCGTGAGAAGGAAGACGCTCACGATTATCGCTACTTCCCGGATCCCGACTTGATGCCGGTGCGCATCGACGAGGAATGGAAGGCCAAGCTTCAGGCGGAGATCCCCGAACTTCCTTGGGACAAGCAGCGCCGTTTCATGGAGGAATATGGGCTTCCGTATTCCATCACGGCGGTCTTGGTTCCGGACCGCGTTTTGAGCGATTGGTTCGAGTCGGCGGCCAAGCAGCAGCCGAAGCTGGCTCAGGCGATCGGAAATTTGGTAGCGAACGACTTGCTGCGTGAACTGAGCGAAGCGGGCCAGCGTCTCGAGGACTGCAAGATCACGCCGGATTCCTTGCTTGGCTTGGTTCAAGTCGTGGAGAAGGGAACGATTCCCAAGAACGTGGCCAACAAGGACGTCTTCCCTGAGATGTTCAAATCGGGCGAAACGGCGGAACAGGTAATCGAGCGCAAAGGCTTGAAGCCGGATTTCGATGAGGGCCAGGTGAAGGTTTGGTGCCAGGAGGCGATCGACGAGAACCCTAAGCCGGTGCAGAATTACAAGGACGGAAACGAGAAGGCTCTCAACGCCTTGCTTGGGCCGGTCATGAAGAAGAGCAAGGGCAAGGCCAACCCGCAGCTGGTAAACAAGCTGATTCGCGAGCTGATCGATTAGCTCGCCTTGGCGGGAGCTCCCTTGTCGCCAAACAGCCGGCTTTTGCGTGACAAGCAGGCCTCCCGCGGAGGGTTCCCAGTTCAACAAAAAGCCAATCGCTTAGGAAGCGATTGGCGAGAAAGACATTAGCGAACGAGAGAGTGTGCTTACGCTCTCTGGCGCCGCGTCGCTATTACCACTGCCATGGCGGCTGCGCCGATAACTCCATACATGGAGGGATCGAAGTTTCCTACTTGGGCGATCGAAGCTCCCGATTCGGCGCTTTGCGTTATGGCTGTGTCCTCGCCTGAGGCGAGGCCCAAGTCGCTGCTTGAAATGTGGGCACAGACGACAGTCGCAGCGAGGATACAGGCGGTTGTCGTGAGGATAGGCTTCATAAATTATCTCAACTTTCTAATTTATGAGAAACCCGACGCTTCCGCCTTACAACTACTAGATCATGCGAGGGCGAAGAAGCCTGCCTTTGCTTAGAGGCCTCTCGTCCAAACCCTGATAGCTTCTTGGGTCTGCTGCCTGAGTGGAACGTTAGGTTTAAGTGATTACCCTTATTTGGCGGCGGTCGGGGAGGCTCTGGATCCAGTCTACCAAGGTAGGTTTTGCATCGCGGTTTCGTACTCTTCCTTCGTCAGGTCAGTGTAGTCGACCCGCCGGTAAGTGCGGAGGAGTGGAGTGCCTGGGGGAAACGTTCCGTTCAGGAAGAGTTCGCTGAATCCCCATTTTCTTCCGGGCGGCGAGTAGTAGTTTATCTGCCAGGCGCTGTCATCCGCTTCGCTTTCGTAGAGGCAGACGAGGGATCCGCGGATGTAGAGGTCTCGTCCCGACCAATTTTCTAGGAAGCGGGGAAAGTTGTGGACGCCTCCGCTGCTTTTTCCGTTGTTGTCGGCGTCGGAGGGGATGAGTCCGGATACGATGGCTGCGGCTACTTCGGTGCTGCTGGCTCCTGGCTTGCTCGAGGTGACAGAGTCGTTCCAGTTGTTGGAAAGGATCGTGACGCTATCTCCGTACAGAGCGACCGGGACTTCCCCGATTTCCGGCACGATGGCGCTGTTGTAGGAGCTCGTGGTTCCGTGGAGCGTGCCGTCTGCGTTGAAGTGTCCGCGCACGTAGAGGGCGTTGTTGGTGACGAAGGTCATTCCCGGATCCTCGCCGCGGCTGGGGATTCCTTGGCCGGCTACGTCGGTTTCGCCGCCCCAGAGCCGTATGCCAGAGTAGTTGAGGCGAGCTTGGTCTTTGGCGTTGCTGGAGCTGGTCGAGGTTTCGAAGTAGACGATTCCGTTCCATTTTTGGTCCGGATGATAGAAGGAATTGGGAACGTCGGGATCGTAGTTGCCGATGTGGCGGCTGGGGATCGAGGTGTCGGTGTTCTCGATCAATTGCTTCAGCTTGCCGACGTTGAAGTCCAAGATGTCGATCCATTTGTTGCGGCGGCGGTCAAGAAACGCGTTTTCCTTGATTTCGTAGAGGTAGTCGGAACCGCTTCCTTGCAAGGCGGAGATGTCGAACTCGTTCCGCTCTCTGTCGAAAGCTCGGACCTCGCCGGTTTCCACGTCCCAGCTGAAGTAGAGGCCGGCTTTGGTGGAGAGCTTTTGTTTCTCGATTTCGGGATCGTAAGCCGGGTCGCTGGAGGCGACCGGTGGTTCGATGAGGGCATGGCCAGAGTTGATGGGATCGTAGTCGTGGGTACTGGGGTCGTCTGGCTGGTAGTTGGGGAAGGCGACCGGCTTGTATACTTCGATGCCATGCTCTTGCGTAAGCAGGTTGCCGTTCCAGCGGTTGGAGGCGTACTCGCGCCAGTTGGCTAGGTTCGAGTCCATGTAGTTGCCGTTCACTTTCATGGAGACAAGTTGTCCGCTGCGGTTCTTGAACTTGACGTGTCCGTTTTGCAGGCGCTCGCCGCCGGATCCTTGGGCCGCTCGTTTGTCGGTTCCCCAGCCGTAGAACATGTCTTTGGCTGTGGAAACTGGGTAGTGGAAGTCGACGCCATCGATTCCCTGCAGGTAAAGGTCTCCGTTGGTGTGGACGGGGCCGTGGATTTCCATCTTGGGGCCGGGTGAAATCTCGAGGTCGAGGTTGTAGAAGATGGCGTGGGCGAAGAGTGGGGCGTCGCGTACCTGCAGCTTTTGCGAGACGTAGCTTTCGATAGGGGTGCCGCCTCGCGGGTCGTTGACCACCGCTTTCGCATAGATGCCGATGTTGCGGGCGTAGACGGCTTGACCCTTCAGTGGGTCGAATTCGTTGGCGGGATCGTTGGGGTCGATGAAGGTCAACTGTGTCGGATAGTCCGGTATGGTGCCGCCGACCAATTGCGAATTCTCGTGGTCGAGCACGCTTCCGAAGAGCGATGGGTCCGGAAGGGCGAGGGCGTCAGTGGTGCCGGGTTGGAGAGAGGTAAGGGTGAAGTTCGTACGCGTGTCGAACTTGTGGCGCAGCTGGGCGAAACCGTATTCGGCGAGCGCCTCCGACGCATTTTTAGAGATGAGCCTGAGCTCGTGGCGGGCGTTGATTTTCCTCTCGGTAAGGGAGTGGCTGAGTATACCAGTGCAAACCAGCACCATAGCGGTCGAGATGACGAAGGTGGCGGCGAGAGCTCCGCCTCGTTTAGAGCTTAGGGTTTGTCTCATAGCTTTATCCTCTTGGTGAAACGGTGAAGTTGTAGGTGTTGGTGGCTTGCTTCTTGAGGCTGCCTTCGTGGATGATCTCGCCCTGCACGGTAATGCTGCGATTGAAGAAATTGTAGAACAGGCGCTGGTCGCTCAGGCCTTTGGAGAGCTCGATCACTTCCGGGTGGCTGCCGGCAGTATCGATGTCAGGCAGCAGGTCTTCGAGATACTCGTCGCTGGGGGGATCGAAGCTGAGGCTGAACTTCTGCACCGGTCCCTCGGTCGTGGGAGTTGCGGAGCGATAGTAGCCGATGAGTTGGGTGAATTTCGAGGGCGCGGCCGGATCGACGAATGCGAGCACGAGAAAGTCGCCGCTACCGCCTTCGTCCACAACCGTGCGATCTTCGAAGCTCTTGAAGATTTTGAAGTAGTTGGAGTAGGTCGCGTGGTCCGAGAGCTCGCTGGTGAATTTTCGGATGTCGCGATTGATGAGCAGCTTGCCCTCGTTGTAGGCGGCGAAATTGGCGCCATTGACCAGAAAGGTCATGGCGATGGCCATCACGATGGAGAACACGCCGAGCGAGATGAGGAGTTCGGCGAGCGTGAAACCGCCTCGCCGGCGTACGTTGGAGTTCGCGGTCGACTGGCGCATCGCTAGAAGGTCGGAACTCGCGACCGGATGGCGTAGAGGGTATTGGTAAAGGGGACGGGGCCTCGGGGAGTGGAAGCGGTATAGCTCCAGCGCAGGATAATGCGGCGGGAGTTGCCGATCCCGTTTGCAAAGTCGGTGATGTCCTGGATGTAAACGACGTAGTCGATCACTAGATCATCGTCGGGATCGTCGGGAGTGTTGTTGATGTCGAGGGGGCGGGAATTGAGCAGGTCGGTGTCCGCATCTCCGGTCTCGGGATCCTCGGGCAAGGGGGAAACAGCGAGGGAATCGAGGGTGCCCTGACTCATGAAATCGGGAATGACCGCTTCGTCCAGCAAGCGATAGTCCATGTTTTTCATTTGTTCGATGTACCCTTGGGCTACTGTAGTGGCTGTGCCTTGGTAGATAGAGCCCTCGGTCATGCGGCGTGACTGCAGCATGCTGCTTAGAACGCCTACTGCCATGAAGCTAAGGATGACCAGCGAGACCATTAGCTCGACCAAGGTGAAACCGTCTCGCCTGCGAAAGGAGCGAGGATGGGTTACGAGTTTACGTTTGCGAATCGGGTGCATTCGAGAGGTGGACCGAAGGCCAATCGCCCGCCGCTCCCTTTTTTTTTACTTTCTTCTAGGAATTGATCGATACACTCCACCTGCCGATAGCGGCTTAGGGCGAAATCCTTATGTAGAAATTGCTTACTCCCCTTGGTGGAGCGCCGTTCGCATCTCGGGCAAATAGGAAGGCTTGGCCGGCTTGGGAGAGGCTTCGCTTATTTAGGTTGCGACCGAAACGCTTGAGGCTTATGCACTCCCGCTTTCTATTGATCGATGAAGTCCTTTTACATCACCACCGCAATTGACTACGCGAACGGCTCCCCGCACCTCGGGCATGCCTACGAAAAGGTGCTGACCGATGTGGTCGCGCGCTTCCGCCGCTTGATGGGGGATGACGTTTATTTCCTCACCGGAATCGACGAACATGGGCAAAAGGTTCAGCAGTCCGCCGCCAAGCGTGGCATCGAGCCGATCGAGCTTTGCGACGAGGCTGCGGAGCAGTTCAAGGAGCTTTGCTCGAGCCTGAACATTTCCAACGACGACTTCATTCGCACTACCGAAACGCGCCACAAGGACGTGGTACGCAAGATCCTGCAGGACTTGTTTGACCGCGACGAGATCTACAAGGCTGAGTACAAGGGCTTTTACAGCGCTCGCGCCGAGCAATTCCTGCAAGAGAAGGACATGGTCGACGGCAAGTGGCCGGAGATCTTCGGCGAGGTAACTGAAATCACCGAAAGCAACTACTTCTTCAAGCTGAGCAAGTACCAGGACTGGCTGATCGAGCATATCAACTCGCATGAGGATTTCATCTTCCCCCGTTTCCGGGCGAAGCAGGTATTGGAGTTCCTCAAGGAACCGATCAACGACCTCTGTATTTCGCGTCCCAAGGAGCGCTTGGAGTGGGGCATCCCGCTTCCCTTTGACGAGGAGTACGTGACCTACGTCTGGTTCGATGCCCTGGTCAACTACATCAGCGCGATCGGCTACGGAACCCCGGACTTTGACAAGTATTGGCCGGTCAACTACCACGTGATCGGCAAGGACATCCTTTTGCCTCCGCACTCCGTCTACTGGCCCATCATGCTGAAGGCGATTGGCGTAGAAGTTCCCTCGAGCCTTCTCGTGCACGGGTGGTGGTCGATCAATGGCGATAAGATGTCCAAGAGCACCGGCAATTTCATCGAACCCTCCGAGTTCGTGAAGGAGTACAGCGTGGACGCGCTTCGCTACTTCCTCATTCGCGAAATGAGCGTAGGCCAGGACAGCGATTTCTCTGACGAACTCTTCACCAATCGCTACAATAGCGATCTGGCGAACGATTTGGGCAACTTGCTCAACCGCGTGCTCACCATGACGCCTCGCTACTGTGGCGACACTTTTCCGGCGCGTACGATCGACGAGGAACCGGAGAAGGAGCTCGAAGCGGCTTGGTCCAACACGGAGTCCAAGGTGGTTGAGCTCTACGAAGAGTTCCAGTTTCACAAGGGCTTAGAACTCGCTTTCAGTTTCATTCGATCCATCAATCGCTACGCCGAGCAACGCTCCCCTTGGAAACTCGCGAAGTCGGAAGACCAGAAGGACAAGGAAACCTGCGCAACAGCGCTCTCTCTCATGGCAGAATCGCTCCGCCGTGCGGTAGGCCTGCTGGAGCCAGTGATGCCGGAGACGACGGCTCGTGTGTACGAACTTCTCGGATACAAGAGCGACGCGTCTTGGTTGGAACGTATCAAGCCGTCTGATGCTCTCACGGGCGCCAAAGTTGGCGAAAAGGTAATTCTCTTCCCCAAGCCGCAACAGGAAAAGAAGTAAGCGCGTTTTCCTCTTTGTGGATACGATCCAGCTAGATCCCAGCAAAGCTAAAAGCTACGAAGCCTTGCATGCGTTCTTGCAAGGCTGTCAGCTCAAAGCGGTAGAAAAGGGGCGATCCCAGCTGGTTAGCATTGCTGCCGAATCGTCGATCCTAGATCCGCTAGCGGTCTTGGAGTCGATCTACGAACAGCGGCAGCAGCACTTCTACATCGAACGTCGACGCGACGACTTGGCGATAGCGGGAGCGGAAGACGCGATCCGATTCTCGCCATCGGGCCCTCATCGCTTTGGGGATGCGAAGGAGTGGATGGCGGAGGTTTTGCATCATACCATCGCGGTAGGGGATCCAAGCTTGCCGTTTTTCGGGCCGCATTTCTTCTGCGGGTTCACTTTTTTCGACGAAGTGGAGGAAGCTTCGCCGTTTCCTTCCTCCACTCTTTTCGTGCCTCGCTGGCAAGTCGTGTCCAGCAAGGGGCGTTGCATAGCGATCGCTAACGCGACCATTGGCGGTGGAGACGATGTTGAAGCCGTCGCCAAACGTATTTGGAATGCAAATACGAAGTTTCGGACCTTTGACTACACGGTAGAAGACGAACGTTCCAAGCGAGGTCGTTTGGAGGTTTTGCAGACCGACGAATGCGGTGGAGAGAGCGCCTTCCAGGACGCGGTCAGCCGAGCCCTCGACCTGATCGATGAGGGCGAGTTCAAGAAGATCGTCTTGGCGCGCGCGTTGGATCTACAGGCTGACCAAGCCTTCCACCCGCTCGAAATTTTGAATACGCTACGGGAGCGTTACGAAGACTGCTACGCGTTCTCTATCGCCAATGGCAAAGGGCAGAGTTTTATAGGAGCCAGCCCGGAGCGGCTTGTCTCTGTCGCCGAAGGGCGAGTCAATGTCGACGTGTTAGCGGGAACCGCTCCTCGTGGCAAGACAGCCTCCGAGGATGCTCGACTGGGAGCGGGGCTGTTGGATAGCGAGAAGGATCGCCGCGAGCACCGGATCGTTCACGAGTCGGTCTGCCGGCGTTTGCAATCGCTTGGTTTGGAGCCCAAAGGCGATTGCCATCCGGTGTTGAAGAAGTTGCAAAACGTGCAACATCTCTTCGTCGATGTGGAGGCCAAGCTAGCTGGTGGTATCCATTTGCTGGATCTCGTTGCCGAACTGCATCCAACTCCGGCTGTAGGCGGAATGCCCAGAGAGGCTGCTGTGCCTAGGATCAAGGATCACGAATGCTTCGAACGCGGTCTCTATGCCGGCCCGATTGGCTGGATAAACGCCAAGGGCGAAGGCGAGTTTTTGGTGGGTATCCGTTCTGCTCTGGTCGATGGCGAAAAAGCGCGGCTCTATGCGGGGGTTGGCGTGGTCAAGGGGTCGGTACCGGCCCGCGAGCATCTCGAGACCAACCTCAAATTTCAGGCCCTAAAGGAAAACCTCCTCTGATATGGAAAAGAATTGGGCGAACGCGAACGAGCTTTGGGCTGACGTGATAGCGGAAACCTTGTTTCGCAAGGGCGTTTCCTACGCCATCACTTGTCCCGGCTCGCGAAGCTCGCCGCTTACGTTCGCCTTTGCTCGACACGAACAGATCGAGGCTATCCCCGTCTTGGACGAGCGTTCGGCAGGCTTTTTTGCTTTGGGAATTGCGAAGCGTTCGGGCAAGCCTGTGGTCTTGCTCTGCACGTCTGGATCCGCGGTAGCCAACTTTTTCCCTGCAGTGGTAGAAGCCAGCGAGAGCGGTGTGCCCCTTTTGCTGTTGACTGCGGATCGACCTCCAGAGCTGCAAGACTGTTCTGCGGGACAGACGATCGACCAACGAAAGTTCTTCTCTCGCTACGTGCGCAAGGAAGTGGAGCTCGCAGTTCCAGAAGCGAACTTGGGCTTGCTTCGCTACTTGAGGCAGACGGTTTCCCATTGCGCGGACTTTGCGTCGGTGCTGCATCGCGGGCCGGTCCACGTGAACGTGCCGTTTCGGGATCCTCTCATTCCCCTGGAGCAAGAAGGGTTTAGCTCTCCGATCGAGCCGAGTGCCTTCGGCGCCTTCTTCGACCACCTCGAGCCGACCGACGGCCTGCCGCTCTTGCAGGCGGAGCTGCCGGATTCGATCTCCAGCTTGCGCAAGGGCATGATCGTGGTGGGAGCGGTATCGCCGGTCAACGAAGACACTTGGTGCGAAAACGTGGCTTCGTTTGCCCATCGCCTAGGTTGGCCGCTGATTTCGGATGCTTTGAACCCGATCCGTTCGCATGCGAATTTTTTCGAGTCTTTGATTTGTGGATACGAATCGATCTTGAGAAATGGTGAGTTAGCGATCGAGCTGATTCCCGAGCACGTGATCGTGATTGGCTCGCTGCCTACCAGCAAAAGCTTGCGCAATTGGTTAAGCGGATTGGATGTCGCGATGACGATCTTGCACGATCGTCCTGTCAATCTGGATGCAACCCATTCCCGTGCGACCCAGGTTTTCGCGGACTTTGAGTTTGGAGGCGTCCCGGTGAGCGATGGCAATGCGGCTGACTATGCGAATCGTTGGCTGGACCTGGACCTTCAGGTCGCGGCAGAGTTCGAGTCGCGCTTCGCGGCCACGGATTCGCTTTTCGAAGGCAAGCTCGCGTGGACCCTTGCGAAGCTGCTGCCGGAGGGAAGTTCGCTTTGCGTTTCGAACAGCATGCCGCCGCGAGACATGGAGTTTTATTTCGGACGCAGCAATTTGGGGGTCTCTGTTTTTAGCTCGCGGGGAGCCAATGGCATTGACGGTATTTTGTCGACGGCCCTCGGCGTGGCCCACGAGGCAGAGCGGACTTTCCTGCTTACGGGCGACTTGGCCTTGTTGCACGACACCAATGGCGCCCTGATCGCTAAGGAGTTGAAGGGGAGTTTGACGATCCTTCTAGTGAACAACTCCGGAGGCGGCATTTTTGAGATGCTTCCCGTCTCGAAATTCGACGATGTATTCGAAAAGCATTACGGTACGGACCAACGAGTCGATTTCTCGAATTGGTCGAAGACCTACGGAATCGATTACGAGTTGATTGGGAGCTGGCCGAAGCTGGAGGAAAAACTAGCCGAGCCATCGGAGGGGGTACGCGTCCTAGAATTGCGTACGGATCGCAAGCTGGACGCAGCCCTGCGCAAGCAGTGGTTCGCAGAGATCAGTGGCCTGCTATTGTAGTCTGCAGCTTCGGCGTGGAAGCTGCGTGAACTATTGCACTACTGCGTTGCTGGGGGCGACTGGGGCGAGGCCGGCGTCAGCATAGGCCTCAGGGTCGTCCACTTTGGTCTGCCAGGACGAGACTCCGTTCTGCAATTCGCTAGCCTTTACTTCGAGGGTGGGGAATACGCTCTCGCCCATAACGTTGATGACGTCGTACGCGAAGCTTGGATCGTCGCCGGTCATGTCGAAGCTCAGCAAGCCGAAATTCATGGTCGATGCGTAGGGCTCGTGTATGTTGATGGTGGAAGCTTCCTGTTCGTCGTAGCTTGCCACCGGGTCCTGGGCGAGGGGACTGCTCACGAGTTCATAGAAATCGTATCCACCTTTTCGTGACATAGGAATCGCCTTCACTTCGGCTTGGTCGTTGTCGCCGGAGACAAGAATTACGCCGCGGATGTCGGATTGGGTAATGTATCCGAGCAAGTCATCGCGCTCGTGAGCGTAGGCAGTCCAAGTGGAGTCGCTGCTTTCCTTGATATCGGTCCAGCTGCTGGAGCTGAGCAGCACCTTGAAGGGAGCGGCGCTGGCGTCGAGTTCCGCCTTGAGCCATTCGAGTTGGGAATTGCCGAGCAAGGTGGCTCCTTCGCCGCTCTGTCGGAAGCTGTAGGTGTCGAGCACGAAGAAGTCTACGCCGCCGTAGTTGTAATTGAAGTACGAGCCGCGGTTTTCGTCCGTTCCGTAGCTTGGGTTGGCCCAGTAGCGTTGGAAGACGTCGAAGGACTTGGCGCTGTCTTTTTTAGGTCCGTCCCAGGTTGCTAGTTGTGGAATGGAGCGCAGGAGGGGTTGGAGGAAAGGGATGTTGCGTTGCTTGCGGTATTGCTCCGCTTGGAAGGCCGGCTCGAGGCCCTCCGCTGACTCGTTGTCGCCCAACCAGAAGAAGGCGTGCGGGCGGGCGTTTTGCACCTGCAGCCAGATGGCTTGCATGCCGTCAACTTCCGTCTTGGCGCCCGCGCCGAACGCGATGGTGAACTGGACCTCCATGTCGGAAGGCGGCGCTGTGAGGAGCGGATAGCCTTCCCGTTCGCGAACGGCGTCGAGCGGCTCGCCGTCGACGAGTACTTGGTAGTAGTAGAAGGAGCCGGCTTCGAGTCCGTCGATCGTCGCTTGTACGCAGTAGTCGTTTTGTGGGAGGGCGCGTACGGGAGCGGATTCTCGAGCGTCGGTGAAGCTCGGGCTCTCTGAGTACAGGATGGAAAGGTTGGCTTCGCCAGCGACGCGGGCCCAGATCTGGGCTGAGTTTTGGTCCACGTGGCCGAGCATGGGGCCTTGCATGAGCTTGGGCGCGGCGACGGCGGAGAGGGCGGAAAGGGTGGCGCAGCTTGCGATGAGAGCGAGGCGGATAGATTGGATGCTCATGTGTTAGGAGTCGGGGAGTTGATGTTAGCCGGCGGGTTGTTAATTCACCGTAAATTTAAAAACATTGTTAAAACTGGGCGCGAGATAGGGAAGCTTCAAAGGTATCGGGGAGCGACCAACTGTGGCTGGGGGATTGGCTTAGGGTCGGCTTGCGCTGCTGCAAAAAAGGAGCTGCCAATCCGTGCAGCGCTATTGCCTTACGGGCTGGCAATTGTAGTGTCGACCTATGGAACGTACCTTTGATAAAGACTTGCTTGAGCGGCAGTTGGACCGTGTGGCGGACGCTGGCCTTTTTCTCAAAACCATTGGCGAGATAGACCTGTTAAACGACGACGATCCGAAGCGGGTGGCGCTTGGACACCGCAACGTCGGGTATGAACTCTACTTCGCCACGCAGCTGACAGCGTGGGTGCTGAAGCTTGCTCCCGAGGCTTCGGAAGCCCTGATGCTCGCGGCGAGAGGGCAGCATATCTGTCGATGGATGATCCCGCGCGAGGATTATTCCCGCGATCGCGCCGGCTATCTCAGCTGGCGGGCGGACTTGAAGAAGTTCCACGCCCACAAGATGGTCAGCATTTTGCAAGAGATGGGCTACGACGAAGCCATGCAAATGCGCGTCGCCGACCTGAACTTGAAGAAGGGCATCAAGAAGGATCCCGAGTGCCAGACCTTGGAGGACGCTCTTTGCCTCGTTTTCCTGGAAAAGCAGTTTGCGGAGTTTAGCGAGAAGACCGACGAGGAAAAGATGGTCGGTATCCTGCAAAAGAGTTGGGCCAAAATGAGCGAGGCCGGGCGCGATGCTGCCTTGAGTCTGGAGCTGAGCGAGCCTTGCAAGAAACTGGTCGAAAAGGCGCTGGCTGGCTAGGGCGTGCTCGTGCACCTGTTTCCGATAGCTTACGCTATTTCTCAAATAAATTAAGTTCTGGAGCACGGGGCCTTTTTGCGCTCCTTTGTGCCCTCGAACTTGGAAACAACAACCTACCCTGAAAGTATGATTGAAACGCTCTCTCTCGATGGAACTTGGACGCTGAAGGGTCCCAAGAAGATTAATATCCCTGCAACCGTGCCGGGATGCGTGCATGCTGACTTGCACCGGGAGAAATTGATCCCGGACCCCTATTTTCGCGACAACGAGAAGTTGGTCCAGTGGGTGGGCGAGAAAAGTTGGACCTATTCGCGCAGTTTCGAAGCGAGCGAATCCATGCTGGAGAGAGACAGGGTTTTGCTCCGCTTCGATGGCTTGGACACCCTGGCGAAGGTGACGCTAAATGGCAAGGTGCTAGCGGAAACCAACAACATGTTTCGCGAGTGGGAGTTTGACGTGAAAGATCGTCTCAAGGTAGGCGAGAACACGATCTCTATCGTTTTTTCCTCGGCGCTTGCCTATGGACTCGACAAGCAGAAGGAACGCTTCCTCTGGCAAACGGGCATTGGCCATCATCGCTTGGAAGGAGGGCAATGGGTCCGCAAGGAGCAAAGTAACTTCGGTTGGGACTGGGGTCCCATGATCGTGACCATGGGGATTTGGCGTTCGGTGCGTATTGACGCATTCGATACGGCTGAAATATCCGAACTGCTGGTCAAGCAAAGCTTGAGCAAGGCGTTCAAGAAGGCTGAGCTCGAAGTGGAAGCGACCGTGAATCTCGCTCGTCGTACTAAGCTGAGCGCTTTCGTAACGGTCTCCAAGGACGGTGCAGTAGTGGCCAGCGGGGAGGCTGCTGTCGTTCGCGGCAAGGCAAAGACGAGCCTTACGGTCAAGTCACCGCAGCTCTGGTGGCCGAATGGCTTGGGAGAGCAGCCGCTCTATGTGGTCGCGGTCTCTTTGCTTGATAGCGAAGGAGAGGTGATCAGCCAGTCTAGCAAGCGAATCGGCATTCGCGAGCTGAAGCTCGTACGCGAAAAGGACAAGTGGGGTGAGTCGTTCTGCTTCGAGGCCAACGGAAACCGTTTCTTCGCCAAGGGAGCGAATTGGATTCCTTCGGACCAGTTTGACGTATGGGGAACGGACGAAAGAAATCGCGATTTGCTGAAGTCATCCGTCGAGGCGAACATGAACATGATTCGAGTCTGGGGTGGCGGCAAGTATGAGCGTGACGACTTCTACGACGCTTGCGACGAGCTGGGCATTTGCATCTGGCAGGACTTTATGTTTGCTTGCGCCGCGTATCCAGGATTCGACGACGATTGGGTAGCGAATGTTGAGGTTGAGATTGAGCAGCAGGTGAAGCGGATTCGCCACCATGCCTGCCTGGCGATTTGGTGCGGGAATAACGAGTTGGAACACATTTCTCCGATCCTCGGCGACGAGCCGGGGCAGATGCCATGGGATGAGTACATGAACCTTTTCGACAAGGTGATTGGAAAAATTGTGAAGCGAAACGATCCCCAGCGCGACTACTGGCCCTCAAGCGAGCACTCGCCGGTTGGCGACCGGAAGTTCTCTCAGAATCCGGATTGCGGAGACGCCCACCTTTGGAAGGTTTGGCACGGCCGCGAACCGTTTGAATGGTACCGCACCGCCTACCATCGCTTCTGCAGCGAGTTCGGCTTCCAGAGCTTTCCGGAGCCTAGCACGATTGAAACTTATACGAACAAGGAGGAGCGCAATGTTACTTCCTATGTGATGGAGCAACATCAGCGTAGTCCGATCGGAAACAGCGCCATAATCGACTATATGCTAAGCTGGTTCCGACTGCCGGTAGGCTTCGACAATACTATTTGGCTGACGCAAATCCTTCAAGGCTTGGCAATCAAGTACGCGGTCGAGCATTGGCGCATGAACAAGCCTCGTTGCATGGGGGCTTTGTATTGGCAGCTCAATGACTGCTGGCAAGTTGCGAGCTGGTCCTCGGTCGACTTCTTCGGCAAGTGGAAGGCCTTGCATTATGCGGCCCGCAATTTCTTCAATCCGCTGCTGGTTGCAGGTGTCGAGGATCTGGATACCGATTCGGTTGCGATTCACGTCGTCAATGACTTGCTGGAAGCGAAGAGCTTGAGCATCAATTGGAAAGTTGTGGACGTGGAGGGCAGGGAGCTCGAAACGGGGTCCAAGAAGATTCGGGCGGGAGCGAATTCGACGGGTGTTTTCAAGACCTTGAAGCTCAAGAAGCTCGTAGCTAAACACGGGCAGCGTGGGTTGATCGTGAAGTTGGCCCTTAAGGACGGGCGCAAGGTCGTGAGCGAAAACCTCGTGACCTTCGCGCGTCCAAAGCATCTGACCCTAGAGGATCCGATGTTGTCCGTTAAGGTGAAAGCCGCGACTCGCGGTTCTTTCGATGTGACGGTGTCGGCCAAGAAGCCTGCGCTTTGGACTTGGCTTGAGTTGAAGGGGATCGATGCCCGCTACAGCGATAATTTCGTGCACTTGATGGCGGGCGAGTCGAATACGATTCGCGTGACGCCGCAGATCAAGACGACTGCTATCGCCGTCAAGGCGGCCTTGAGAGCTCGGTCCGTTTTTGATACGTATCAGGAAATTTAGTACAAGGAAGGGCGGCCATTTGGTCGCCCTTTTTTTGTGGTAGGTGTAGGGCATTCCGCGATGCAGTATCATGCTCATGCGGCGTGGCGCGAGCGCCAGCCCTACCTGCTACACAGTGCCGCGGCGCGCTTCGAGCTGGGCGCGGATTTCTTTCATCCGGTCGGCGGTGAGGGGGAAGCGGGCGATGAAAACAAGTGAGATGATCAGGCCTGCAATGGGTACGGCTGCGAGAAGGAAACGTATCCAGAATATGGCGCTTGCGGGCTGGTCCCCTCCGAGTTCGGCGTCGAAGCCGGTACTCTCCAGAGCTACGCCGGTGATGAAGGTCCCGAGAATCATACCGATTTTCATGATGTAGCTGCCGCATGCGGAAAAGGCTCCCTCGCGGCGAACCCCGTTCTCGAGCTCGTCGTAGTCGATGACGTCAGCTCCGATCGATCCGTACATCATCCAGAAGCCAGCTTGAGTGAGGGCGATGAAGCCGGTGGCCAACACTTGCAGCATCTTGACCTCGGGAGTATAGAGCCACCAGGTGGCGACGAAGACGGCGATGCCAAAAAACTGGATGATGAGGATGACGATTTTTTTGTCCAACTTCGAGGCGAGCAGGCCCCATATCATGGGGCCGATAAAGCCGAAGAGCATGCCCACGATGCCCATCTTGAGGTTGAAGAGATTCCCTTCGGTGCGGTTGCCTCCGCTCACGAAGTAGACGGTGGTGTAGAAGCCGAGGGTTCCGACCATGCTTAGGCCGAGCGAGTAGGCGAGGCCCATGGAGAGCTGCACGCGGAAGGGGCGGCAACGCAGGGCGCCCCAGATGGAGGAGATGATCTTGGTCTTGGCCTGGTGCTTGTTGACGGTTTCGTAGTAGCGCTCTTTGAGGCCGAAGAAGAGGATCAGTCCGATCGCGATCATGGCGGCACCGAGCAAAGTGGCGTAGACGCGGGCCGAGAGAACGATGTTGATCTCCTCGGTGCCGTCGCCGGTCTGCAGGCCAAAGGGTGTCTCTAGGGCGGCCCATGCCGCAGCGAAATCGAGGGTAAAGAGGCTGGCGATGAGTCCGCTGACCCAGGCGGCGGCAGTGCTAAATATGTTGCCGATGATTTGCGGGACATCCGAAGCCGTGGCGTTTTCCCAATTAAGGGCGGTGACGAAGGCGCCGGCCCCGAAGGAAGCGACCTCCATAACTTTTTGGATACTTCCCTTGTACTTGAAGATTGAGTTACGCTCAGAGTAGTCGGGGGAGAGTTCGGCTCCGAGGCTGTTGTAGGGCATGTTGAAGCAGCTCACGAAGGTCATGAAGATGATCGAGGTGAGGAGCATCCACCAAAAGTATTCCATGTCGCTGGCTCCTACCTCGACCATGAAAAGCACGGGGAGGAAGAGTCCGGATAGGATGGAGCCGATCAGGATGAAGGGACGGCGACGGCCGAAGCGGGTTCGGGTGTTGTCTGACCACCAGCCGAAGACCGGGTCGGTGATCGCATCCCAGAGCAAGCGCAAGCTCAGGGCGGTGCTGATGAGGGAGGGAGACATCCCAAGGTACTGGTTGAAGAACAGCCAGACGAATGAAACGTAGAACCAGTTGCCCCACATGTCGTTACCCGAGCCTAGTCCGTAGATGATTTTGGATCGGGTGGAAACGGGGGCGGAATTAGCGTTGGAGCCAGGGGCCGAAGGCATATTTCAGTAGAATGACAAGTGCGGGGAAGGGGTTGGGGAATACCGTCAATTCGAGCCAAGCGAGTCAAACGCGAAAGCGTGTGAATGCGCTTGGTTTACCGTAAGGTGCTGGCCTCGCTGAAAGATCTGAGAACGCCAGCGGTGGATTGAGATTTTTGCAGGCTTGATTGGTGGAAAGGGCGATGAGGCAGGCCTCTTAAGGATGAGGAGATTGGGGTTAGCGAAATGGGCGAATCCGGCTATCTTGCTGGATGTCGCAAGCAGATCGTTTCGTTGTTCTGCTGTTTTCCCTGATCCAAAGACCCTCAACCCCAGCGCTCCATGAAAGTTAAGCTGACAATTCGCGTATTTGTTTCCTCGATACTAGCCTCGACGTTTGCCTGGCCTGCCTTTGCGGGCAAGGGCGAGCCTGAGAACTACATCGAAACGAAAACCTACACCCAGGAGGAAAACGATGCCTTGCTGGGCTTGTTCGAAGGTTTGCGAGTGGCGGATGTGGCAGATGGAATGCATTCGGTGGGCTTGCCGCACACGGGGTTCGTGGATCCCGCGATTCATGCGGACTGGCTGGATCGCAAGACGATGAAGCATGTGATCCGCGGCATCGCGGTCACGGTACGTTATGTGCCGACCCAACGTTCGGAGCACCCCGCGGCAGGACAGGACTTTTCCGAATGGGAAGGGAATTTCTACAACCAGTATTCCTCGGAACCGTTCGCGGACCACTTGTTTCCCGGTTCGGTGGTGGTCATCGATGACGTGGAGGAGCGGGACATCGGCTCGATTGGGTCCTACAATATTTTGGCATGGAAGGACCTGGGCGCGGTGGGAGTGGTCACGGATGCGGGCTCGCGAGACACCGACGAAATCGCTCTGCAGGAAGTGCCGCTTTACTTGAGGAAGCGTACGCGGGGAATTCGCCCGGGCCGCAACGAGATCGAGTCGATCAACCGCCCGCTGTCATTCGGAGGGGTTTTGGTGATGCCGGGTGATGTGGTGGTCGCCGATGGGGACGGGGTGATCGTTGTGCCGAGAAGGGTGGCCGAGGACGTTGCGGCCCACGCCCAGAAGGTTTTGCAAGGGGACAAGGAGGGCCGCCGCGGATTGTACGAGAGGATGGGAATTCCTTTGGACCAGACCGTCGAGTAAGGCTTTTGGCAGAAGGCTGCTCTTTCGTCGCTCGTTGGGCGAAGGATTATCTTCGACACGAAAAAGCCCTTCGCTTGCGAGCGAAGGGCTGTGTTTTTGAAATTGTTTGGAGCTCGGAACCTTAAACGTGGGCTTCGATCTTGGCCTTGAGGTCGTCCTTGCCGATCATGCCGACGATGGTTTCGACCTGCTCGCCGCCTTTGAAGAGGATCAGAGTCGGGATGGCGCGGACGTTGAACTTGGCAGCGATGGCGCTGTTTTCGTCTACGTTGACCTTGGTAATGGCGGCTTTTCCGTCCAGTTCGCCAGCGATTTCTTCGAGAAGGGGAGCGATGGCCTTGCAGGGGCCGCACCAAGGCGCCCAGAAATCCACGAGGACCGGTCCGCTTGCGGTGGAGATTGCTTCGTCGAAGCTTTGTTCGTTCAGGTTGATGATGTCTGCCATGATTAGTGCGTGTTAAAGTAGATGAGAGCCGCGAATGCAAGCGAAGCTGTCGCGCAGACGAAGCTGATTCCAAATTCGATCGGGCGAACGCGGCTTTTTTTGCGCAGGGCGTACTCCTCGAGCAGGGTCAACGAATTGCCCTTCGAGTCGGTTGCAAGCACGACCTGATCCTTGTCCTCCGCCTTGGCGCCTAGCACTTCGTGCCCCTCTCCGTCTTCGATGGAAAGGGAGCTGCTGCTTTTGGGGTCAGGCTGATGGTGAGACACGGAGCTGGTAGGGACGGCTCGAGAGCGAGTCCGTCGGTTTTACATTAGTCGGCGGGGCGGTTCTTCTCGATGAGTTCGGCCAGGTGCTTTTTCTCGATGGTTTCGAGGTGCTTGCCGGCCCTCTTCATGTCCTCGAAGGTTTTTACCACGGTTTCGGTCATTCGCTCGTGGGTTTCCTGGGATCCGCCCACGATGGAAAACTTCTCGGCGCGGGTGATGCGTTTGTGCCCGTCCTGGTTGTCCAAGCCGATTCCGAGGAGGTGAGATTGTTTGTTTGCTAGGCTTTCGTCTCGCACGCCTTCTAGGTTGGGCTATGGGGCGGGCTGTTCAAGCTCGTTTTCTTCCTCGAAAGAGAGGCTCTCTCCGCCTTCCAACCCGGTTACGACGAAATCGCAGAAAGCCTCGTCCTGCTCAACTTTGAGGCGCTTCAAGCGGGTGAGCTCCAAGATGGCGATGAAGGTCGTCACCAGAGTCCGCAGACCGATATGGCCGTCGAAGAGACTCGAGAAGTTGAAGACTGGCTCGGTGCGGATCTTCTTGATGAGCATTTCCATCTGGTCGACCACGGTGACGGAGTCGTCCTGAATCTCGCCTACTACCAGTTTTTCGGTCAGGCGGCGGAGGACGATGTTGTAGGAATTCCAGATGGAGATCTTGTCCTCGGGCTTGAGGGGACGCTGGGGCGTTTCGGCCTTGTTGACAGAGTTGTAGTCGCGTTCCTTGAGCAATGCGGCTCGGTCGGAGAGCTTGTCGAGCGAGTCGGCGGCTTCCTTGAACTTCTTGTATTCGAGGAGCTGGTGCACGAGTTCCCAGCGCGGGTCGATGTCCGCATCTTCGTCCTCGTCCTCGTCGGAAACGCTGCGCTTTTGCTTGGGCAGGAGCAATCGGCTTTTGATTTCCATGAGGGTGGCGGCCATGACGAAGAAGTCGCCGGCGACTTCCAGACTGACTTCCTTCATGGCATTGATTACGCCAAGATACTGGTCCAGAACGAGTTCGATAGGTATGTCGTAGATGTCGATCTCATGCTTGCGGATGAGAAAGAGCAGAAGGTCCATTGGACCTTCAAATACGGATAGCTTGATTCTGGGATCGTTCTCCTCGGACACGGCGGGAATTCACGTTTGACGGGCGGCGACTGGCAAGTGCGAAGTTGCCTGCCTGAGCTTTCGCAGGTCCGAGGCGGCGGGCTTGCGCAAAAAAACATAAGGCTGTGTTATTTTCGCGCAGGGCTTCGAAGGGCGGCTAGGATTGCTTGCGGAAGGTGGCGACGTAGAGGCCGTCGCCGTTGTGGTCCTCGGGATAGACGGTGATGCCTCGCCCTTTGTCCTCGTAGCCGAAGCGTGGCGAGAGTGGCTGGTGGCAGAAGTCCTTGTAGGCTGCGAGGAACTGCTCTTGCACGGCTTGGTTTTCGTGGCGGGAAAGGGAGCAAGTGCTGTAGACGAGCACGCCGCCGTCTTTCACGAGAGGCGCGTAGCTTTTGAGGATGGCGAGCTGGGTCTTGGCGTAGTCGAAAACGCTCTCTTCGCTGGTTTGACGCATGAGGTAGGGATGGCGTCGCCAGGTTCCAGAGCCGCTGCAGGGGGCGTCCACGAGCACGCCGTCGTAAGCGCCGGCGGTGGGCCGCTGGTCGAGGACGCCGATGTTGGCGAGTCCGGAGCGCTTGGCTCTGGACTGGAGCTCGCGCAGCGCAGCGGTGCGCTTGTCGTAGGCGTCGACCTTGCCGTAGGGCTTGAGGAGATTTGCGAGTTGCAGGGTCTTGCCTCCGGCTCCGGCGCAGGCGTCGAGCCAATGCCCTTTGGGAGCGTCTTTGAGAAGGTGGAGGAGGATCTGCGAGGAGATGTCTTGGATTTCGACGTATCCTTCCACGTAGCAGGGGTGGTTTGCCAATGGGAAGTCGGCCGGCGCGTGCAAACAGTCGGGAACGAGCGGATGCTTGGCAATTTGGTCAGCTTGCTCAGGGCTGGCTCCCGCCCTGAGCCGTTGCAGGAGGTCTTCCCTGGGATCCTTTTGGATTCGTAGCCAGAGAGGCGGTCGGGTTACTAGGTGGAGAAGTGATTTGGGGCTGATGGCTCGCTCGGTGTGGCTGGCGAACCAGTCGGGCACCAGTTGGGGAAGGTCGTCGATCTCGCGGTCGAGCGCCAGGTAGCGATGGTCGACTGGAATTTCCAGCGGTTTCCTGTCTTTGAGGGTTGGATACAAGGTCTGGATTTCGCTGGTGGGAGCGGCGAGGCAGATGAGCTTGTCCATAAACGCGTCTTGCTGCGCGTAGCTGCCTTCCAGCCAGGGCTGGTAGCGGAGGTAGGTATAAATGAGCTCGCGGTAGAGACGGCGGTCTTTGGAGCCAAACTTGCCTTGGGCTTTGAAGAGCTCGTGAATTTCGCGAGTGAAAGGGGTGCCAGGCTTGAGCAAGGTGCGGGATCGCTCGATGAGCGAGTAGGCGATGCGTCGCTGGTTTTGCAGACGGTGGATCTTGAGTCCGGCGTTGAGGAGAGGTTTGGCCACGGGGGATTTGCGAGGAATGGATGTTGAGTCGCGCCTTTGGGGATGCGTTTACTCGTCGAAGAGGTCGATGCCGATGGAGATGCCGAAGTCGTCTTCGCGGCGGTCGCCGTCGTAGATGCGCAATTCGTACTTCAAACCGTACGCATCGAGAGCGCGTTGCATGATGCCGATACGTTGCTCGTAGAAGACGCCGGTTTGGTCGTCGTAGCGGGCGGTTGCGTAGAGCTTGAGGTTTTCTGAGAACTGGTACTCGAGGTGGGCGAAGTACTGTTCGAGGCGCAAGTTACGGTACTCGGGCCAGCTGCGTCCGTAGTTGGGCCAAGTTTGCCAGGAATAGATGGGGTTGAGAGAGCTGAAGTTGACGGCGTTCAAATTGGAGACGCCATCGAGGAAGTGGGATCCGAAGGTGACGCGCCAGTACCCCTCGTCTTGAATGGAGACGCGCGGATTGAATTCCTGGACCGAGAGTCCGTCTTCGGGATCGAGGCGAGTGAAGAGGCCGAGCTCCAGCCAAGGGGCGGGAGTCAGTTCGATGTCGAAATTGACGAGGGAATAGTATTCTGCCGCGTATTCGGAGCCTGGGAGGTAGTAATCTGCCGATAGGTCGAAGCGGGCGAGGTCGCGGGAGCCGCCATTCTTCTGGCGAGTTTGTATCCGGTTTCTCAATTCGAAGCGAACTTTGTGGTCTTCGCGGATGTTGTCTGAGTCGCGTCGGTCTGCGAGGTCAAGGGTCGGAAGATAGCTGGCGAAGGCTCCGTTGTCCGCGTAGAGCATGCTTTGGCCGAAGGGGGGTCCGTAGATGGCGTAGGCGGGGCTCTCTGGGATTCCGAGGCTGTCGTCGTAGCTTAGTTCGGGGACGTAGCGATAGGAGATGCGGGGCTCGATGATGTGGCGGATGCCTTCGATGTTCCAGGTCTCGTTCTTGAAGTCGAAGGTGGCGCTGGCCTTGAAGTTGAGGTCGGCGCCGAGTTCTCCGTAGGCCTTGGAACCGCTGGATTTTCCCCAAGTGGCTATCGTGCCGGAGGGATCGTTGAGATTGTAGCGAAGGTAGTAGGTTTCGGCGTCCTCGTAACGCAGTCCGCGCGCTCCTGCGGTGAGACGCAGGCCGACTCCCTCGGTCAAGGTGCGGTTCCAGTCCAGACGGTAGGCGGCGTCGAGCTTGGTGCTGTTGAGGTTCAGGTCGAAGTCGTCTTTCTTTTGCAGGGCGGCGGCTGAAAGAAATCCGCTGTGGCTGAAGCCGTGGCCGAGGTTGGTAGGGAAGTAGGTGAAGCGGACTTCGGGGAGGCGTTCGGTGTAGGTTTGGAACTCGCCGAGCGCGGCGCGGCTGAAGAAGGAAAGCTGCCAATTGTCCGCGTTGTAGTTGGCTTCCAGATACGAGTCTGGATTTTGCATGCGGTCGAAGGATTCTTCGTAGAAGTCGCGGGTCACTTCCGAGTCGGACCAGTAGCGAGCGTAGGCGGAAATGTTGGCCCGATTGCCTGACCAGGATTGCTGGTGCCGCCATTCGGCGAAATAGCGATCTTCGTCGATCTCCTCGCCGTCGACGTCGAGCCCAGGGTCCTCTTGATCTTTGATGTAGCCGGAAATGAGGGAGCCGTTGGTGGTAGAGCCGGGCGTATCGAAGGCGTAGCTGGCGGCGGGACCGGCGAGAATGCCGCGTTTTGAGGAAAGTGCCACGTTGCCTCCAAGGCGGACGTGATCGGTGACGGGAACGAGCGCTTCGGCTCCGACGAGGGCGCCGATGTGTCCGCTATAGTCGAGGGTGGGCTTGAAGAGGTTGGTTTCGGCGTCGAGCGGTTGAGTGATATTGGGGATGAGGAGGAAAGGCACGGCGCCCACCTTGAAGAAGAGGCGCTTGCCGCGGATCTCGTTTTGGTCGACGATGGCGAGCTCTCCGGCGCGGGCGATGAAGAGGAAGGTGCCCGGCTCGCCGGGGTAGAAGTTGATGTCCTCGAAGCGGAAGTTGTCCGGATTTCCCTCCAGGAGTGAGCCGTCGACGTAGTAGAGTCCGTTTCCGGCTCGGAAATTCCGGGCGCGAGCGAATTGCTCCTTGGGCTTGTAGTCGAGGGAGTCGGCGACGAGGCGGAGGTCGGAGCGAGAGAAGACCACATCACCGGTGGCTGCAGCTTCGCCGGTTTGCTGGTTGAAGCGGATGGTCTCGGCGGAAAGCAGCCATTCTCCGTATTGGATCTGAGCGCCTTCAGTAGCGACGACTTCTCCGGTTTTCTGATCGTAGGTGAGTGGACCGCTGGGGATCAGCTCCATTTCTTGAGCGCGGAGCGAGACGGCGAGGCCGGCAAAGGTCGCGGCGGCCAAGGCGAAGCGTGGAAGTTGGCGGAGGAGCTGGTTCATCGTATCTGGTTCGAAGGCTGTTTACTAAGGTAGGAGGAAGGGCGGCTGGCAAGGTCCAAGACGCGATGGCTGGGACGCCCGCGCAGGGAATCGGTTCCTTGATTGGACAAGCGACAAATTGGCAACTATGTTGGCAGGCAGCTTGCTGATAGCCACGAGCTTGGTCCGGTTTTGCCTTGTCTATTTGGGATAGGGCTGGCATCGGGTTCGAGAGTCAATCGCCACATTCTTTGGCCAGTTTTATGTATACTTCGAAGCAGGATCTAAAACGGTTTGTCGACGCGAAGGTCGGCACGCCCCACGATATTTTAGGGATGCACCCTTACCAAAAGGGGAAGAAGCGCGGCATTTTGGTGCGCGCTTTTCTCAGTGGGGTAGACAAGTGCGAAGTCGTCGACTCCAGCGCCGAAGGCGCCCCTCGCTACGCCATGGAGAAGGTGGACGACAGCGGCTTCTTCGAGGTGCTGATCGAGGATCGCGACATGGTTTTCCCTTACCGCTTGCGGTCGGAACAGCGGAACCGTGAGATTCGCCAATTCTACGATCCTTATTCCTTTCTGCCGACGATCGGAGAGTCGGACCTGTATCTGTTCAACCAAGGCAACGAGCATCGCATCTACGAAAAGCTGGGAGCACATCCCAAGGTGGTAAATGGGATTCCGGGCGTTTCTTTTGGGGTTTGGGCTCCGAACGCGGACCGTGTCTCCTTGGTGGGCAGCTTCAACGACTGGGACGGTCGCTACCATCCGATGCGCTCCCTGGGCGGCAGCGGCGTTTGGGAGCTTTTCATTCCCGGCATGGAAAAGGGCGAGATGTACAAGTTCGAGCTGCGGGCCAAGAACGGCGATGTCTTCCTGAAGACCGACCCGTACGGAAGCTACTTCGAGGCTCCGCCCAACAACGCTTCGATCGTTTACGACCATTCGTCCTACCAGTGGAACGACCAGGCTTGGATGGCCAAGCGGGTTGACCATCAGGCGCTGGATCGTCCGATGAGCGTCTACGAAGTGCACCTCGCCTCTTGGAAGCGACGCTGGGAAGAAGACAACCGTCCTCTGACCTACAAGGAATTGGCAGTCGAGCTAGCGGAGTACGTGATCGACCACGGCTTCACGCACATCGAGCTGATGCCAGTAGCGGAGCATCCGTTTGACGGATCTTGGGGGTATCAAGTTACTGGATACTATGCGCCGACGCATCGTTTCGGTACGCCCGACGACTTCAAGGCTTTCGTGGACTACATGCACCAGCGGGATATCGGTGTGATCGTGGACTGGGTGCCTGCTCACTTCCCGAGGGACACCTTTGCGCTGCCCGGATTTGACGGGACTTGTCTCTACGAGCATGAGGACCCGCGCTTGGGGGCTCATATGGACTGGGGTACCTTGATTTTCAATTTTGGTCGCCATGAGGTGAAGAGCTTCCTTGTCGCCAACGCCCTCAGTTGGCTGGACCGCTACCATATCGACGGATTGCGTGTGGATGCTGTGGCGTCGATGCTCTACCTCGACTACTCCCGAGAGGAAGGGCAGTGGATCCCGAACCAGTATGGCGGCAACGAGAATTTGGAAGCGATCGCCTTCTTGCGGGAGACCAACGATCTGGTGCACAAATATTATCCCGGCACCTTGATGATTGCGGAAGAGTCGACCTCCTTTGGGGGGGTGACCAAGCCGCCGTCGGAAGGAGGGCTTGGCTTTGACCTGAAGTGGAACATGGGGTGGATGCACGACAACATGTCCTACTTCGAGAAGGATCCGATCTACCGCAAGCATCACCAGAACAACCTCACTTTCGGCATGCTTTACCAGTACGCGGAAAAGTTTGTTACGGTATTTTCCCACGACGAGGTAACCCATGGCAAAGGTTCCATGCTCATGAAGATGGGCGCCGGAACGATCACGGACAAGTCGCGCACCTTGCGTTCGCTCTACGGTCATATGTGGGGCTATCCGGGAAAGAAGCTGCTCTTCATGGGGAGCGAGTTCGGTCAGTCCGAGGAGTGGAACTACGACAAGAGTTTGCAGTGGCACCTCAACGAGTTTGCCGACCATCATGGAATCGCGTCTTTGGTACGGGACTTGAATCGCGTCTACAAGGAGGAGCCGGCTTTGGCGGAAACGGACTTCGATGACCAGAGTTTCCGTTGGATTGCCTGTTGGGACGCGGATTCGAGCATCATCAGCTACGTGCGTACCTCTCGCGACGGTCGCAGCAAGATAATGGTGATTGGCCATTTTACGCCGATGACGCATGAACGCTACCGCATCGGTTTACCGTCGGCAGGGCACTGGCGTGAGATTCTGAATACGGATTCCTCGTTCTACGGCGGGTCGAACATTGGCAACGTGAACGGCGTGAATTCCGAACCTGTCGAGTACGATAGTTTCGCCCAGTCTGGCGAGTTCACGATTCCTCCGCTTTCGACGATGTTCTTCAAGTGGGAAGGATAGCGTCTAAAGGTTCTGTCCCCGTCGCGTATTTCGTGATGGGGATTTGCGGCAGTGGAAAGTCTACCATCGCGATCGAGGTCGCGAGGGCGAAGCGTATCGAGATGCTGGATGCGGATGATTTCCATCCGCCGCGCAATGTAGAGAAAATGAAGTCCGGAACTCCTCTGACCGACGAGGATCGTGCTGGCTGGCTGCAAGCCTTGAACGAGGAACTTAAGTCTCGCTTGGACAAGGGAGATTCCGTGGTGCTCGCCTGCAGCGCCTTGAAGCAGCGCTACCGTGACGTCTTAAACGCGGGCTTGCCTCAAGTTCGCTGGTTGTACTTGCGCGGAGATCGGGAAACGATCTTGCAGCGGGTTAGTCAAAGACAGGACCATTTCATGCCGAGCTCTTTGGTGGATTCGCAGTTAGAAGCCTTGGAAGAGCCTGTTGACGCGGTGGTAGTGGATATTCGACTACCGATCGAGGAGATTGTAGCGAAGGCCTTGGCTGAATTGTAGCTCAGCTCTCGCAGCGCTTTCGCGTTGCCTGCAGTGAACATGCGCCCAGAACGTTGAGAATGAGAAAATTCTTCGTCGCCGTATTTACCGTATTTTCCCTCTTGTTCATCGGAGCGATCGTAGTGGGATTTTTCCTGCCCAAGGACTTCACGGTTTCACGTTCCATTGAAGTGCAGGCGACGCCGGAGGAGGTTTACGCGCTGGTGGGAGACTTGGAGCAGTGGCCGGTTTGGGGGCCTTGGAAGGATGCGGACGAAGCTCTGCAGGTAACGCTCGGCGAGCGCACCAAGGGTGTAGGGGCTTCGCAAAGCTGGGTGGGCACGGACGGTGACGGACGTCTTGTCTTCACCAAGGCGGATCCGCAATTGGGAATCGAGTTCGACCTTTTGTTCAACGAGGACGCTTTTGCCAACGTCTCCTCCATCACCTACGAAAAGAGGGGCGATGGATTGTTGGTCACTTGGGAAATGTCTGGCGAGGTGCCAGCCCCGGTCGTGGGCGGTTACATGGCTTGGATGATGCCGGACATGGTGTCGCCCATGTTCGATAATGGCTTGGCCAAGCTGAAGGCTGCGGCGGAGAACTGATTGGGAGCTTCGAGCCGGAGTCTCAAGCGTAGGAAAGCCAATAGCTGAGGGCAGCATGAGCAATCAGCAAGCCCGGGACTCCGT
The DNA here is from genome assembly GCF_014803405.1 of Pelagicoccus enzymogenes. NCBI lineage: Bacteria > Pseudomonadati > Verrucomicrobiota > Opitutia > Puniceicoccales > Pelagicoccaceae > Pelagicoccus > Pelagicoccus enzymogenes. The sequence goes on along the minus strand of NZ_JACYFG010000002.1, from coordinate 417,455 downwards.
AGCGGAATTTCGGTTTGGAGGTCTTGTGGTTGAAGACGACCATGCCGAGCAAGGCTCCGGGGGAAGCGGCGACGGCGCTGGCGAGCAACAGCGCTTTTTCGGAGACGCGTCGTCGGCTGGCTTTGGCTAGCAACTTGTCGATTCCGAAGAGCAAGAAGGCGACTGCGTTGAGGATGGCAAAGAGGGTGATGAGTTGGTTAGGATTGGGCATTGGTCGCTGTCTTCCTAGGTTGAAGGAGCGGATATGGTTTTGGAAGAGTGATTTTGTGGTGGAGTCGAAGGGTTGTTTTGCTTTTCTCTGCCGCCCTTCCGACAGAACTCTACGATGCAAGCGAACACAATTCAGTCCCTCTGGCACAGCGAATCTTGGAACGGCGAGCCGATCGTGCTCGCTGGAGATATCGGTGGCACCAATTCGAATCTCGCCTTAGTCAAGGTAGCGGACGGAAAGTTCGACATCCTGTTGGAAACGGTCGTTCCGAGCGCCGAGGTAGACTCGATTTTGCCTTCCATCAGGGTCTTGCTGGAGACTGCGAACAAGAAGTTCCCCGATCTCAAAGTCGAAGTAGCGGGCATCAGTGGAGCGGGACCCATTTCCAAGAACCATTGCGACCTTTCCAATCTGGATTGGAACCTCGACGGTACCGAGATCGAAATGGCTTTTGGTTTCCCGACTAAAATCATCAACGACTTCGAGGCCATCAGTTATGGCGTGCCGCTTCTGGACTTGAACAATCCGGAGGAGGTGACGCACCTTCCGCACACCGATGGAGGCGACCCGGAGCCAATAGGTTCGGTGAGCTTGATTGTGGGCGCCGGCACTGGATTGGGAGTGGGGATGCTGGTGAAGGATGGCGATCGCTATCGAGCCCTGCCGTCAGAAGGGGGACATGCTTGCTTTGCCGCCTTCGACCTCGAAACGGAAGAGCTGCGCGCCCATGCCCAGGGGGCAGCCAATACGATCGTGGAAATCGAGGACCTGCTCTCCGGTCGCGGGCTGAATACCATCCTAGACTACTTCATCGTGATGCGCGGCATGAAGGTGGACGACACCTTGGCCAAGATTTTGGACGCGGAACCGCTGCAGCGTCCCGCCCTGATTTCGCGACACGCGGATAACCATCCGGTTTGCCGGGACGTGATCCGGCTCTTCGTAAAAGTTTACGGGCGGGTGGCGGCTGACTTTTCGGCCACGGTTCTGCCGCGTTGCGGGCTGTTCCTAGCGGGTGGAATCGTGGGAAAGAACGAGCGCCACTTCTTGGATGGCAGCCAGTTTATCTATTTCTTCGAGCAAAATGCCCGCGAACAGGTCAAAAAAGTGCTGCGCAAGATTCCTGTCTACATCGTCAAAAACTACTCGATCTCGCTGGTGGGCGCCGCCCATGCCGCTTGGTTGTTGAAGGACGAAATCGTCTAGCCAACCAAGGTCGTTTTTTGGCCTTATCGGGCGAACTAGCGTCTCCATACTAGGGGGCGGGGAATGCTTGGGTCGAGGAAACCCTGATCCCGAGTAAAGCAGCAAGGGCCAGATTGACTCTGGCTCCGAGTATCGTTCACATCTTTTTTACGAGTTGGGTTTAGCAACTTTTTAAAGAGACCGAACGACATGAGCATCTTCCTTTACGCATACACTTTGGCCGAGGCTCCTCACGACCTTGAGGACTTGACGGGCGTGGAGGGGCGAAACCTGTTCATGGTGACGGTCGGCAAAGTCTCGGCGATCGTGAGCGCCTACGGTCAGAAGACGTTGACGCTGAGCGGGGACGATATTTTCGCTCACCAGCACGTGCAGCGCCTCCTGATGTCGCAGGCGTCGATCATCCCGTTGCAGTACGGCTTGACCTTGTCCAGTCTCGCTCAGGTGGAACGGGTCCTCTCCAACAACGAGGCCGTTTTGGAGAAGGAGCTGAATCGGATCTATCGCAAGGTCGAGATGGAGGTGACGATGCGTTTCGACGTGCCGGACCTGCTTGATCACATGATCGAGAAATATCCCTTCCTTCGAGACGAGAAAGGTAAAGTCTTGAACGGACGCTTGCTCTACTTCCTCGGCGACCGAGCCAAGAAGGGAGAAAAGTTCACCCGCATGCTCGCGAAGGAAAAGGAGATCTACAAAAGCAAGCTCCAGGAAATGATCGGTCCTTGGTGCGCGGAGATCAGCGAAAGCCGCTTGCCTCGCTCCGAGGCGGATGTCGTTACGTTTAACTGTTTGGTTAATCGAGAGCGTCTCCGCGTATTCGAAAAGTCGATCTACGATGCGGGAGACCGCTTTGCTCCTCACTTCGCGTTTTCCTACAACGGACCTTGGGCTCCGCAAAATTTCTGCAGCCAGAATCTGATTTCGTACAAGTAGGAATGCCGCTGCTGCGTCGCTCGAAGAGCGGATCAGCAGCAGGGGCTTTGATGAGATAGGAGTGTTTAAAAGATTCCTTGGGGTGTCTCTACCTCATGCTTGGGTGGTTTCTGATCAGGTTACGCAATCGTAACAAAGAACGGTCTAAACCCTTAATTAGGTCGCGTCGTTCCATGTGGCGTTGACCGCAGGGTATCTGGAAAAGCCAGGCGCGGTTTGGTGTTGGTCTTCTTCAAACCTAATTCCCACAGATGAGTTTAAAGTTACGAATCCTCCTAGGTTTTCTAGGGAGCATTGTCCTCGTAGTCGTCCTATCGGCTTTTGCGATCCTAACGATCGGCGATTTGTCGAGTCGCATGGAGAGCGGAAAGAATCGCATGGTGTCGAAGATGGAGCGGGAATCCGCGATCGTTCGCAAGGCCAACGATATCGTGGGCATCTCGCGGCAGATTCGGGCGGTATCGACGTTTTCTGGCTTGGAGAGCTTTCCCATCGAGGAAAAGTTAAACGCGGTGCTTGGTGGCGAGGAGGTGGCAATCAAGGAGTTGCCGGAAAACATCCGTACCGAAGTGACCCAGCTTTACCTCGCGAGGCGGAACTTCCTGGAACTGATGGAGACCATCCCGGCCTCCTTGGACGATATCGAGTCTCGCCTCGGCAGGCTTACTGCGTCGTACCGAAAGCGGCTGGAAGCGATCCCCATGGAGCAGCTTTCGGAAGCGGACCGTGCCAAGGCGAACGGGGCCTTGCTGGAGTTGTCTTTGGCAGCCTCGCAAATCCTGTCAGCTGCCCAGCGTACGGTGGCTTTGTCTCATGATGATGGCGCTTTTGCCCGTTTCGAAAAGAAGGTCATGGATTCTGTGGTGGCAGCCCAAGGAGGGTTCGCTCACTTGGAAGAGAGTCTTGCTGCGAGCTCTGCTGGCGAAGCGCTCGCGGAGGACGCGTTCGGCGAACTGGGGGCGATACTTCTTGGATTCGTGGATGAGGAAGGTTTGTCGCAACGCCTTGAACAGCTTTCCATCAAGGCGAATTCCATCGATGCCGCGTCGGAGAACTTGTATGCGTCGATCTATGAGATTCAGGACGGAGCCCGCGAACGTTCGACTGAGATGGTGGAGGACTTGGACGAGCAATTGGCTGGCGTGGTCTCGCGGGCGATCCAGGGCCGCCATACCATTTTTTGGATTTGTGGCGTTGGCTTGACGCTATCGATCGTCATGGGCGTCTGGATACCAAGAGTCGTGAATCGCAGGTTGGTCTCCGCGTCCAGCAAGATGTCTGAAGTCACTGCGGCATTGAGCGCTTCCTCCGAGCAAGTCATGGCGGCGAGCAGTGTTTTTGCTTCAGGCTCGGATCAGCAGGCTGCTAGCTTGGAAGAGACGCTGGCAGCTTTGCAGGAGATTTCAAACCGCTCCGACGAAAACATTGGCAATGCGGACAAGACAGTGGAGGCGACTCGCCTTGCCCGCGAGTCCGCTGAAGATGGCGTCGTTGAAATCCAGGAACTCGCGGTCGCGATGGAGAGCATCCAACGGAGCAGCGCGGAGACGGCTGACATAATCGGGACCATCGAAAACATTGCCTTTCAAACGAACTTGTTAGCCTTGAATGCAGCGGTCGAAGCGGCTCGGGCAGGAGCGGCTGGAGCAGGTTTTGCGGTGGTCGCCGACGAAGTGCGTGGTTTGGCGCAACGTGTTTCCAAAGCAGCTAACGAGACGAGCGGTAAGATAGAGCAAGCGATCCATGACTCGGAGAGGGGCGCTCGAATTTCTCTGAAAGCCAAGGAACGCTTGGAGGAGATTGTATCCAGAATCCGCGAAGCGGACGGTTATGTGGAAGTGATTGCGCAGGCGACATCCCAGCAGTCTTCAGGGATTTCGCAGTCTACGGAATCGATGAAGCAAATGGATCAAGTAGCTCGCGGCACAGCTCAAAGCGCTCAGCACACGGCCCAAGCTGCGGACTCTCTCGAGAGGCAGTCGCACCGTCTTCGCAATGCGGTCGACGAGCTCAATGCCTTGCTGACCGGGGCCCGGGCGGAGAACTCGCCGGATGAGCAAAAGGATCTTCCCGGGGGCCGAATCGAGGGTGACTGGAACGAATCGTTTGCTGAACCCTTTTTGCGAGCCTCGCCCCGAACGGAAAGATCGAGACTCAACTAGCTTGTCGGAGTCTCGCTCTCTTCACGCCAGCGGCGATGGTACCAAAAGTATTGCTCCGGATTGTCGGCGATGACTTTGCCGAGCGCTTCGTTGTAGGCTTCGACCACAGCTACTTTTTTCTCGTTCGGCGTTTCGCGCTCGGGGATGGGAAGTTCGGAAATCGTTACGGTATGGGAACCGTCGGCCTCGCGGCGTCCTGACATCATGAATACAGGCGCATTGTATTTTACTGAGAAGGAGCCTGGCAGGGGCAAGGTGGACGCGTTCTTTCCCAGGAAAGGCACTACGATGCCGCCTGCTCCAGCATGTTGGTCAGCCACCATGACGACGGCTCGGCCAGCTTTCAGTTTTTCTAAGATGACTTTAATCGCGGTGCGGCCCTTGGTGATAAACTCGACGCGATCGCCAGGGATCTTGTGGATAAAGGCGTCAACCTTCGCGTTGTGCTGCTTGCCGACGAGGAGAGACAGAGGGATGTCCCGCATCGCAATGGCAGCGAAGTAGATGGCCCAAGCTCCGAAGTGTCCGGTTAGGAGGATTGCTCCGTTTCCTTTGGCCAGCGCGTCCGCTACGAGTTCCAGGTTCTCGATTTTCACGAGCTGGGGCACTTGGTCTCGGTCCTTTATCCCGTAGCGTATGAATTCGGCGATGGTGCGACCGAAGTTCTTAGCGGCTTGCTTGCCGATTTGCTTGAGTTCGCTCTCGCTCGCTTCGGGGCGAGCGTTGGCAATATTCGAGAGCACGAGACTGCGGCGCATGCCGGTGACCCATCCGAACCAGCCTATAGCTGATCCGAGGTTAAGCGCCCATGAGCGAGGAATCGCGCAGATGAATCGGGCGAGGCTGACGAGCGCTAGGTACTGAATCTTGTGGGAAAGTCGCATTTCGATTTCCCGGCAAGATTGGCCTTAAAGCTGATCGGGGCAAGTGCCTATGCGTCGTTAAGAGCGGTTGGCCCGGAGCTCGGTTTTTGGAACGTGTAGCGATTGATGGACTCTGCGATATCGATGATGAGAGCAGGCTTGGCAAGGTAGTCGTCCATGCCTGCCTTTTCGATCTCCAGCAGCGCTTCGGGTTCGGTGTTCGCGGTGAAGCCGACGATCCAAGGTTGCGGTCGGTTTTCTGGCAGGGTGTCGCGGATTTCGCGGGCGGCGGTGAGGCCGTCTTTGATAGGCATCCTCACGTCCATGAAAACGATATCAAAGTCGTTCTCCTTAACGAGCTCGCAGGCGGCCTTGCCGTTGGAGGCCGTCTCGATATTCAGCCCGATTAGCTCCATGTGGTGGATGAACACGTTGCGGCTCAGCTCATTGTCTTCCGCGAGCAGGATCTTGAGCTTCCCCCATTTCTCGGTTGGGTAGGAGGCAAAGGGAGTGGTGTCGTCGTAGTGAGGCGTTTCGCTGCTGTCGGCATGCTTCAGCAACATATTTCTTAGATCTCGATGGCGTATCGGCAAAGTAAGGACAGCGGCTGCAGTGGTCTTGCGAATCAAGATCGAATGGTCGGCATGGGAAATAAGCACGACTCGCTCGAAGTTTCCGATACGGGTCGCTTTTTCGACCGCCCTGAACTCGTCGTCCGAAATTACGGAGACGAGCGTCAAGTCGGCTCGGGTATCCTTTTCCTCGTCGGCGGCTAGGACGCGGCAGTTCCAAGAGCGCAGGCTAGCGGTGAGCGATTCCTCGAGCGCGGGCGGCATATCGCGCAGGCGAACGCAAACGGGAGTTTCTACATCCAATGGCTTGCTGATCGGACCGCCGAGGCTTTCGATGCGCCGGATTGGCAGCGTGAGGTGGAAGGTGGAGCCTTTCCCCGGCTCGCTCTCGACGCTGATGTCGCCTCCCATGGCGAGCGCGAGGCGGTAGCTGATGGTCAACCCCAGTCCGGTGCCTCCGTAGTGGCGGGATGTGCTTCGGTTCGCTTGGGTGAAGGATTCGAAAATGCTCTGGTGGCGATCCTTGGGAATTCCGATTCCGGTATCCTTGACGCTGATACGGATGCGTTCCCCCTGGCTGCGATCGGCTGGAATGTGAGTGGCGCGCAGCGTAACGGAACCGTGATCGGTGAACTTGAACGCGTTGCTGAGAAGGTTGACGAGGATCTGGCGAAGTCGAGTCACGTCGCCTGACATGTGTGACGGAAGCTTGGCGTCGAAGTTGGTGCAGTGGATGAGCCGATTGTTTTTCTTGGCCGCAGCTGCGATATCCATGGCTTCTTCGACGCAGGCGAGAAGATCGAAGGGGGTGTTTTCCAGCTCGAGCCGGTTTGCTTCGATCTTGGAGAAGTCGAGGATGTCGTTGATGAGGTCGAGCAGGTTTACCGCGCTTTTTTGGATGATGCCGATTTGGCGGGCGCGGCTCTCGTCGAGGTCCTCGAATTGCAGGACGGAACTCATGCCGATGATGGCGTTCATGGGCGTTCGAAGCTCGTGGCTCATGGTTGCCAGGAAATCGCTTTTCGCTTCGAGGGCGCTTTCCGCTTTCTCACGGGCTTTCACGAGCTTTGCCGTGCGATCGGCGACCAGTTGTTCGAGGTTGCGATTGGTTTCGAGGATTGCCTGGTCGCGCTGGCGAACGGTGGAAAGCATGAAGTTGATGCTGTCTACCAGCATGCCGACTTCGTCGTTCCCCTGTTTCTTGGCCCGTAGCTGGTAGTTGCGTTCTTCCGATACGCGATGGGCGAGGTTTGCGAGCTCCTCGATGGGGCGAGTGATCAGCGGGAGCAGCCGTTTTGCCAGCAAGATGGAAACAGCGAGGGACCCGATCAGGATGATGCTGTTGATGAAAAGGCTCGTCGTCAGCTGAGCGAAGAGTTCCGAATTGTCGGAACGCAGGTAGATGCTTCCGACGGCTGAGCCGTTGAGTTCGATTTCTTGAGCAATGGAGAAGGAGGTGGCCGACGATTGCGATCCGGCCTGCGGCGGAGAGATTGGGAGCTCGCAGTTTTCGTCGCGCAGGTATTGGGCGAAAAGCTGTCCGTCGGATTGGTAGATCGCGGCGCAAGTGATGTGCGGTTCGCTGCGAAGCGTCGCCAAGTGTTCTTGAGCTGTGATGTTGTCTTCGAAGCGGAGGGCGGCGACGGAGTTGCCGGCGAGGATTCCAGCCATGGAGCTGAGCTTGTCGCTCTCGCGTTGGGCGACGATATGGTACTCCCGCAGAATGCTGGAGCCGGTGATGAGCCCCAAGGAGAGCAGGCTGCAAGTGGACACGATAAGCAGGATCTTGTTGGCGATCGATGCTTGCCAGTAGCGTCTCACCAAGGTCTTGACGGGTCCCCTCATACTAGCGAGGGGATGCCGTTATGCTTGTAAGCGAGTGATTTAGGTACGCCTGGTGCCTCAAGCCGTTGCCAGCTTTTCTTGAGTCCGAGATTTGCTTTGGGAGATCGCTTCGCATTGCGCCAAAGTGCACTGGATGGAGAAAGCGGGGACGGGGGTCGAGCGCAGGATTCATTCGAACGTGTATTTCGGGTTAACCACTAGGGTTTGTCGGAACGGAACCCTCAATGGGAGACCTTCTGCAGGTGGGTGGATTCGTGGAAATAAAAAGCCTGACTTCAGGTTTTACTGAAAGTCAGGCCAGAAAGCTACGGTAGTAGCGCGGGTTATGCAAGCACTAGGAACTTGGCCTCGTGCCAAACTGTCCCGTCGATCTTAGAAATCCCCGCCTTGGCGTTCGCTGCCATGTGCAGAGCGATCTTGAAGATGAGCTCGGTTGACTCCGGCTTGCCCAGCTTGGCTGCGATCGCAGGAGCGTCGAGGGCCTCGCCCTTGTTCGCTTCGAGAGTTTCCACGATGGCCTTGCCGAGTTCGATGGCGGAACCGGCAGCCTTCTTGCCCGCTTCCACGCCCGGCTGGTGGTAGGCGTTGATGTTGGTCAAGGTGGCGTAGTAGCCGACCGCGCGCTCGTAGAGGGCGATGAGGTTGGCCACGCTGGCTTCGGAGATTTCGGCCACGGTGAGGGTGACGGATTGGCGGTCCTTCTCGGCGAGCGCTTCGCGGGTGCCGAGGAGGAAGCCTTGCAGGTAGTCGCCGGAGGTGACGCCAGGCTCGACTTCGATGGAGGGGCCGTTGCGGTCCTTGAGGACTTCGATGAGAGTGGCGAAGAAGTTGGGCACGCCTTCGCGCAGCTGCTGGACGTAGGCGTGTTGGTCGGTGGAGCCTTTGTTTCCGTAGACGGCGATGCCTTGGTTGACGACGTTGCCGTCGAGGTCGAATTCCTTGCCGAGCGACTCCATGATGAGCTGCTGGAGGTAGCGGGAGAAGAGCAGGAGGCGGTCCTTGTAAGGAAGGATGACCATGTCTTTCTCGCCCTTGCCGTTGGTGGCGTAGTACCAAGCGAGCGCGAGCAGGGCGGCCGGGTTCTTCTCGATTTCCTTGGCGCGGGTGACCTTGTCCATGGCGGCGGCGCCGTCGAGGAGGGCTTGGATGTCGAGGCCTTGCAATGCGGCGGCGACGAGGCCTACGGCGCAAAGCACGGAAGTGCGTCCGCCGACCCAATCCCACATTTCGAAGCGCTCGAGCCAGCCTTCGGAAACGGCGACCTTGTCCAGCTTGGAGTCGACGCCGGTGATGGCGACGGCGTGCTTGGCGAAGTCGAGTCCCATGTCGGCGTAGGCTTTTTGGGCTTCCAGCATGCCGTTGCGGGTTTCGGCGGTGCCTCCGGACTTGGAGATGACGAGGGAGAGGGTGTTGCCCAGGCGGTCGCCGATGGCGTTGAGGGCGAGGTCCATGCCGTCCGGATCGGTATTGTCGAAGAAGTGGACCTGGGCTTTGTCTTCGCTAGGGACGCCGAGGGCGTGGGCGATGAACTGGGGGCCGAGGGCGGAACCGCCGATGCCGATGACGAGAACGTCGGTGAACTTGCCGTTGGCGCCCTTGACGGCACCGGAGTGGACCTTTTCAGCGAAGGCTTTGATTTGGGCGACGCTGGAATTGATGGTGTTCTTCAGTTCCTCGGTCGGAGCGAGGTCGGCGTCGCGCAGCCAATAGTGGCCGACCATGCGTCCCTCGTCGGGATTGGCGATGGCTCCTTTTTCCAGCTCGTCCATGGCGGCAAAGGCCTTGGCGAAGGCGCCGCGCTGGGAGTCGATGTAAGCTTCTGGAAGGCCCAGACGGCTGAGATCGAGCGAGAGGTCGACTTCAGGAAAACTGAAGGTGAGTGCTTTGTAGGTGTCCCAAGACATAGTATGTGTGGTTTTCTCGTGAGAGATGAATGAAATTTCTAGTGGTTAAAAAGGAAGAGCCCGGGACGGCGCCCGGGCTCTACCTGAAGAAAGTTGGCAGCGTCCGGGCGCCGGCCCGAACGATTAAAGCGATTATAGGTTTTTGTCCGTGACGGCTCCTTCGGAGGCGGAAGCGGCGAGGGCGGCGAACTTGCCGAGCACGCCGCGCTTTTCGCCCGGACCTTTCGGGACGAAGGCTGCCATTCGCGCTTCGTACTCCTCCTGAGGAATGTTGAGGGAAATGGTGTTTTTGACGGCGTCGATCTCGATCTCGTCGCCGTTTTTCACGATGCCGATGGGGCCGCCGCAAGCGGCTTCCGGCGTGATGTGGCCGACGTCGAAGCCGTGCGATCCGCCGGAGAAGCGTCCGTCGGTGATGAGGGCGACTTCCTTGATGAGGCCGCGTCCGGCGACGGCGGAGGTTGGGGAAAGCATTTCGCGCATGCCGGGGCCGCCGACCGGGCCTTCGTTGCGGATGACCACGATATCGCCTGCCACCACGTCGCCGCGCAGGATGCCCTGCAGCGAGTCTTCTTCGTTCTCGTAGACCTTGGCGGTGCCCTTAAAGTAGAGGCCTTCCTTGCCGGTTATCTTTCCGACCGCTCCAGTGGGAGCGAGGTTGCCGCGCAGGATGCGCAGGTGGGAGGTTTCCTTGATGGGGTTGTCCCAGTCGCGGATGATGTCTTGGTCTTTCGGATACGGCTGAACGTCGGCGAGGTTTTCGGCGATGGTCTTGCCGGTGACGGTGATGCAGGAGCCGTCGAGCAGCCCGCGATCGAGCAGCATCTTCATCATTGGCTGGATGCCTCCGATGCGAATGAGGTGGGACATGTTGTACTTGCCGAAGGGCTTCACGTCGGCGAGCAAGGGGATTTGTTCGCCGAGGCGCTCGAAGTCGTCGATGCTGAGCTCGACGTCGGCCGCGTGGGCGATGGCCAGCAAGTGGAGAATGATGTTGGTGGAGCCGCCGAGGGCGATGCAGGTCTTGATCGCGTTTTCGAAGGCGGCCTTGGTCATGATGTCGCGTGGCTTGAGGTCGAGCTCGAGCAGCTTGGCGACTTGTTTGCCCGCGTTGAAGCAGTCCTCGCGTTTGTCCTTGCTGACGGCGAGCTGGGCGGAGGAGCCGGGGAGGGACATGCCGAGGGCTTCGATGGCGGTGGCCATGGAATTGGCGGTGTACATGCCGCCGCAGGATCCGGCGCCGGGGATGGCTTTGCACTCGATCTCCTTCAGCTCGGCTCCGTCGATCTCGCCCTTGGCATGGCGGCCGACCGCTTCGAAGATGGAGACGATGTCGATGGGCTTGTCCTTGTGCAGGCCGGGGAGAATGGAGCCGCCGTAGACGAAGATGGACGGGCGGTTGAGGCGGGCGAGGGCGATCATGCAGCCCGGCATGTTCTTGTCGCAGCCGCCGATGGCGACCACGCCGTCGATGCTTTCGCCGGCGACCACGGTCTCGATGGAGTCGGCTATGACTTCGCGGGAAACCAAGCTGTAGCGCATGCCTTTGGTCCCCATGGAGATGCCGTCCGAAATGGTGATGGTGGAGAAGTTGACCGGTTTGGCTCCGCCGGCGTCGGCGCCTTTGGTGGCGTGGGTGGCGAGCTCGTCGATGTGCATGTTGCACGGGGTGAGGTCGCTGCCGGTGGAGGCGATGCCGATCTGCGGCTTCTGGAAATCCTCGTCGGTGAAGCCCACGGCCCGGAGCATGGAGCGAGCGGGGGCGCGGTCGTTGCCGTCCACCAATGCGGACGAGTGAGGGCGGTTGGTTTTGGCTTGGTCGCTCAAGGGAGGATTGGGTTAAGAAAGTTTGATTTGCCTTCTTCCGCTCAGCCCGTAGCGGTCTGTGCTGAAAAAAGAGAACCTTTACATCAGAGGGCCCGATTGCGATCAAGTTATACTTTGGCCCAAATTCACCGACGATTTTCCCTCCTTACCTAACCCATGGCATTCAGCTTAGACCGAGTTTTAAAAGCCCTCCTCTTTGGCGCGTCCGGACCTTTGAGCGTCAAGGAAATCCAGGGCGTGTTTACCAAGTACCATGCGGCGAGGGAAGTGCCGGAGGGCGAAGAGGTGGAAGAGAATCCGGACTACGAAGAGCCGGAGCAGCCCTTTTTGCCGGGCGACGGCATGCCGACTACGGAAGTGCCCGACTTGGTGACGGCGACTCAGATTCGCGAGTCGATGGACCGCATCGCGGCTGAGATGATCGACAAGGACGAGGTGTATCGTCTGATCGAGCGGCCGAGCGGCTTTTTGATGGTGACTTCGCCGACGGTGGGGGAGTGGATCAGTTTATTGCGGGACGAACCGCGTCCGATCAAGTTGAACCAGTCGGCCCTCGAAACGCTGGCGGTGATCGCCTATCGTCAACCAGTGGTGCGGGCGGAGATCGAGAAGATCCGCGGCGTTTCGATCGATTCGCCGCTCAGCAAGCTGCTCGAGCGCGATTTCGTGCATGTGGTGGGACGCGCGGATTTGCCGGGACGTCCGATTCAGTACGGGACCACGGAAGCGTTTTTGGAGTTCGTGGGCATTCGCTCCATCGAAGAGTTGCCTGCTTCCGACGTTTTGTCGCCGGGCCAGCTCGACGAGTGGCTGCATGAAGTTTCCAACCAGCAGGAAATGACCGAGAAGGAAATGGGACTGCCGGAGGGAGACAAGCGAGAGGAAAGCCAAGAGCCGGCGTCGGAGTCGGAAGAAGCGACCGAGGATGCAGCGGATGCGGCGCCAGAGGATCAGGAAGAGGAGTCCGCTTCCGAGGAGGAAGTAGCGGATACGGAGAATTTGGAAGAGGAGCCGGAGGACGCGGAAACGGAAGGGGACGCGTCCGATGAGCCTGCGGAAGCAGACGATTTGCCCGAAGAGCCCGAGGAAGAAGCCGAGGAGGAAGTAAAGCCTGTCGAGTAGTATGGATTTGGATACGCTAAGAAAGAAGATCGACGAGATCGATCAAGAGGTTCTCAAGTTGCTCAACGAGCGCGTTCGCACTGCGGCGGAAATCGGGCATGTGAAGCGTTTGGAAGGGTCGCCGATCTATGTGGCGAGCCGGGAAGAACAGGTCCTGCGCAAACTCGGAAAGCTGAACCAAGGTCCTTTGAGCGACGAGGCAATCCGCGCCATCTACCGCGAGATCATGTCGGCGGCGATTGCTTTGGAAAAGCCGATGCGCATTGCGTATCTCGGTCCGGAGGCGACTTACACCCACCAGGCGGCGATCAAGAAATTTGGCGCCAGCATCGAATACATCGCGGCTCCAGCGATCCCTGACGTTTTCCATTTGGTGGCTAAGGGCGAGGCGGATCATGGCGTGATCCCGATCGAGAATTCGACGGAAGGCGCGGTATCGCACTCGATGGACATGTTCTTCGAGTCCGACCTGAAAATCTGCGCCCAGATCTTCACGCCCATTTCGCACAGCCTGATTTCGCAGTCCCAGCCGGGTGAAATCGAACGCGTTTATTCCAAGGATCAGGCGATCGGGCAGTGCCGCAAATGGTTGCACGCGCACTTGCCGCATGCGTCGCTGCAGGCCTGCGACAGCACGACCAAGGCGGTGCAGATCGCGAGGGAAGATCCGAAGGCGGCGGCGATCGCGTCGATCCTAGCCTCCGATCTTTATGGGGTGCCTGTAGTTGCGGAGGGAATACAAGATCGTCTGGACAATACGACTCGCTTTCTCGTGATCGGCAAGGAGTCGAGCGGATACGCGTCGGGCGTCGAATTTAAGTCGAGCTTCTTGATCTCGGTCGACCACTCGGTGGGCGCTTTGGAAAAGGCGCTGCATGTTTTCTCGTCGCGTGGCCTGAACCTTAGCAAGATCGAGTCGCGTCCCAGCGGCAAGACGGCGTGGGAGTATTGCTTTTTCTTGGATGTGCTTGGGCATTTCGAAGAGGAGCCAGTGGCTGAAGCGGTCAAGGAGCTGAAAGCGTTTTGTCCCTTCGTGAAGTGGCTGGGTAGCTACCCGAACGCCAAGTAAGCGGCGATAATTCCGTTCTCCCTTGGAGTTCGGGATTGTAGTCCACTTTGGAATACACCATTTTTCTGGGCATGAAGAAGCTCAGGATTGGGGTTATTGGAGCAGGAGCGAACACGCGGTTGCGTCATATTCCGGGGTTCAAGGAGATCGAGGGCGTTAGCGTCGATGTCGTTTGCAACCGCAGCGAAGGGTCTTCGCGTTCGGTGGCGGATGCCTTTGATATTCCTCGCATCGCCAAGGACTGGAAGGAAGTGGTGGCCGATCCGGAAATCGATGCGATCTGCATTGGCACGTGGCCGTACCTGCACGCGGAGATCACCGTTGCGGCTTTAGCCGCGGGCAAGCATGTTTTGACGGAAGCTCGCATGGCCATGAATACCGAGGAAGGCGAGGCCATGGTGGAGGCGTCTTTGAACCGGCCTGAGCTCGTGGCGCAGATCGTGCCTTCTCCTTTCACTCTCAAGTGGGATGCGACGATCAAGAAGATCCTGGCCTCCGGCGAGTTGGGCGAGTTGCGGGAAGTTTCCTTTACCAAGGCTCTAGGCCTCAACGTGGACAGCAAGGCTCCGTTGAACTGGAGGCAGGACCGGGCGCTGAGCGGCAACAACACCTTGATGCTGGGCATCTATTACGAGGTCGTGCAGCGGTGGCTAGGCGAGGAACCTGATCGTTTGCTGGCCAGCGGTGCCGTATTCACGAAGCAACGACAGAAGGGCGCCAACGGAGAGTTGGTCGAGGTGGAGATCCCTGAAACCATCGACGTGATTGCGGAGTACGAAAGTGGTCTGCGCCTCGTCGGTCGCATGACGGGACTGGAACTCGGATCCGGAAGCGATGGATATGTAATCGCCGGCAGCAAGGGAACGCTTCGCATGGACCTGAAGGCAGGTAAGCTGAGCAAGTGTTTGCTTGGTGGTAAGGAGACGGTCGTGGAACCTGCTCCGGAAGATGTTGCGGACTGGAACGTGGAAGCGGATTTCGTGAATAGCATTCGCGAAGGGGCTCCTATCGAACTGACGAATTTTGCGGACGGGCTGGCCTATATGCGTTTCACCGATGCGGCGATCAAGTCGCTGGCGGAAGATTCCGTTTGGGTGAGCGTGTGAAGGGCGGCGAATTTGCTGCTTTGGAGTTAAAAAAAGAGGACGGCTTCGGATGAAGCGGTCCTCTTTTTTATTGTGGGGTGAAAGTTCTGGTTCTTGCTCCTATTTCTTTCCCTCTTCGCCTGTGAGTTCGGGGATGAGGTAGGGGTTGTCGATGTCCTCGGCGACGCCCATGTTGTCCGGAGTGGCGTTGAAGTCGAAGCGGATGATGTCGACGGTGCTGCTGCTCAAGGAGGGATTCTTTAGAACGACCGAGAGTCGGATCTCTTCGAGAAGCTTCTTTTGTCGCCGGGCGTAGTTGAGGTCCTCAAGAGGTCCGTAGAGGTAGGTGAGCAGCTCGTGTTTGTAGCGAATGTACCAGCCTTCGTCGGAGAGTCCGTACTGGGTGACGTCGATTCCAGGGTAGGTTTCGTTGAACTTCTGTTTCGAGAAACGAGCTCCGTCTGCGATGGCTTCGACAGGATAGACGATAATTCTCTCTTGTTGGGCCTGGGCGAGGCAAGTGGCCGCGAGGGCGACAGCGACTGCGAGAAGCGTTTTCATAGTGGGGTGAATCAAGAACTATAGATTCGAAGGGACGGCGACGTCGTCGATTGTTCCCTTGCCGCGTTTGCTACCGGAGGAGCCTCCGATGTCTTCGGGCATGGCTTGGCCATCGCCTTCGGTGGCTTCGTTTTGTTGGTTGCTGGAATTGGGCCGACCTTTGCGGGCGTTTTGGGTTTCCGCGCTTTCTCCGCTTTCGCCGGACTCGCCGCTTTCACCGTCGGAGGCGAGCTCGCCATTTGGGTCTATCTGCTCGCCTTCGCTGCCGATCGCTTGCTCTTCGGGAGCGGGTGGCATCTGGCTGGAAATGGAGGATTGGCTACCGGATTGTCCGCTCTGTCCCTGTTGGCTCTGTGACTGCTGTCCTTGCTGTCCCTGCTGGTTTTGCGACTGCTGCCCTTGTTGCCCTTGTTGCCCTTGCTGACCTTGTTGTTGGGATTGTTGGCCTTGAGGCATCTGCCCTTGTTGTCCCTGTTGTCCTTGGCTGCTTTGCTGCTGGCCCATCGGCGGCTGGCCTTGGCTTTGGGACTGGGACTGCGATTGGCTTTGGGAAGAGGGCATGGGGAAGGGGCTCTTTTGTCCTCCGCTTTGTCCTCCGCCGCTGCCACCGCCCATGATGGGAGGCATTCCCGAGCTGCCGCCGGCTGCTTGGGCTACGGCGCCGGCCATGCCGCCAGGCATGCCGAGCGGGTTTCCGTTGATGCCGGGGATGTTGGTTTGGATCTCGATGGGAGGGAGCTGCGATTCGTTAACCGGCGTGATGCTACCGCCCAAAGGGGTGTTGTTTCCTTTGATCTTGCCTCCGTTGGAACTCGCCCCGTTCTGCACCGCGTCGTAGATCGAGGGATCGGGATCGATTTGGGCTTGGACTGTGGCGAAAGCGCTCAAGCCCAGCGCGACAGAAAACAGTTCTAGGCGACGAAGGTATTTGTGCGAGTTTGCCATGTTTCGAGTGGTCAGGGGTTCGGGAAATGGACGGATTTAGTAATCGTTTTTAACGTTAGCTGAGACGGTGATGGGGTCTTGGCTCATGCCGCCTCGGATTTGAATGCCGAAGCGAACGTCTTGGTAGCCTTTCTTGCGGCCGATGATGAAGTACTTGCCGGGGAGCAGGTCGACTGTGGTGGTGTCGAACTTTTCCGGTTTGCGCATCGAGGGGCCTTGCACGCTGACCCAGGTGGAACCGTCGGAAATGAGGGTAACGGAGACGGGTTGGCTCTGCAGTTGCAGGAACTTGCGGAGGCGTTCTCCTTC
Organism: Pelagicoccus enzymogenes; assembly: GCF_014803405.1. Classification (NCBI taxonomy): domain Bacteria; kingdom Pseudomonadati; phylum Verrucomicrobiota; class Opitutia; order Puniceicoccales; family Pelagicoccaceae; genus Pelagicoccus; species Pelagicoccus enzymogenes. The sequence continues at coordinate 400,838 of NZ_JACYFG010000002.1, read as the reverse complement.
CTCGGTCAAGGCGAGGTACTCTGGCTTAGACCGCATTGCCTCGTCAAAGGTTCGTATCGCCAGCTGGAATTCTGTGCGTTGGGCTTCGGATTTGGCGACTTCGATGAGGGTTTCGTAGCGCAGGATGCTGCGAATCATGCGGCCGGTCCGCAAAAGCCCATCCTTGGCTTCCTTAAGGTCAGGTTCCATCTGGACGAGCTCTTGGTATAGGTTGCGGGCGCTTTCCCAGTCGAACTCGCGTTCGAACTCGTAGGCTTGGGTGATGCGAGTGACGATGTCGTTTTGGTGTTTTTCCGCGGCCGCTCTCTCGATGGCCGCCTCGATGTCGCTGCGGTCGGGAAAGATCTCCAGGGCGGCTTGGTAGTTCACGATGGCGTCTTGGAAGCGTGACTCGCTGATCGCGATCTGGGCTGCGGAATAGGCTGCGGTGAAGTCTCTCTCGGCGATCTTGCGTTTGACGCGGGACACCCCGGACTGGGCCTTGGCGGAACCGGAGTCGATTTTAGCTGCCTGCTGGTAGTGCTGCAGGGCTGTTTCGAGCTGGTCGGAATCCTCGCTGGCCTTCGCGGATTCGAGTGCTGCGTAGACTTTGTCTGCGACGCGCGAGCGCTCTAGCTGCTTGAGCGCCTCTTCGTTGGTGGGGTCCAGTTCGAGGACTTTGGTGAAGGATGCGATGGCTTCCTCGCTCTTGCCTTGAGCAATGAAGCGGTTGCCTTGGGCGGCGTTGCTGCGGATGAACTCTTGCTTTGCTTGCTGGACCGCGTCGAGGGACTTGGATGCCTCTTCCATTCTTTGGAGGGCGAGGGTGAAACTTCCGGAATCGAGAAATTTCTTGGCCTCGGATGCGAGCCCGAATGCGGCTTCGAAGCTATCCTCGTCCAAGTGTTTGACGATTTCCAGCTCGCCGGAGCGTACGAGGAATCCGTCGTAGAGCCCGCGGGCCTTTTGCTTGTTTTCGACTTCGGTCGTGAAGTCTTCGATCAGGGCGTCGACGCTGTTGTATTGAGCGATGGCGCGGGCGAAGCGGTTCTTGGCCATGAGGTCGTCGGCCTCGATTTTCTCCTTCTCGATATTGATGAGCTTTTGTCGCAGCACTTCGTTGCCGGTGATCGGCATCTGGCGGGCGGCTTCGAGCTGGCGGTCTACGGAATCCTTTATTCCCTGGGCGCGGGAAACGCTTTCGAAGGCGCGACGAGGGTCAGCCTCGGCGGCGGCTCCGGCGGCGGCGATTTCCTCCGGGCTAGCGGTTGGGGGTGTATAGAAGAACAGGAAGTAGCTGACGATTCCGATACCCACCACGAGCAGGGTTACGATGGCGCCACCCAAGTAGGCTTTCACGGCTGGCTTCGAATTTGCCCCCAAGTCGTCTTCCTCGGGATTCCAGTGGATAACCTTGTGTTTCTTGGGCGTCTGTTGAGAGGGATCTTGGAGATCTGCCATGATTTAAAACTCCTTTGTGAAGGTCGCTTCTTGCGGGGGTGTCGGGTTGCTTGGTTAACGAGTGGTTGAACGAACGATGGGTCACACTATGCCAATTGCGTGCACAAGTGAAGCGTCGTTGAAGGAAATTACGAAAAGCTTAAGAATCTGGATTCAGCCTAAGTCTATTGGACGAGCATTCGGCGGCGGTGTTCAATCGGGATCTGAGGTATTTTCCGCTAGGTAAACGCCTAGTGAAATCGACCTAGGAAGTGGATACGCAGAGTTGGGCTTATCTATTGCAAAAGTGGCCACTTGAGGCGAGGGTCTTTGAAACCAAGTCCTGTTTCCGGACGTATCCCTTGTTGTTACGTGTAGACCCGTTTGTTCCAACCATGAAGACTTCAAAGTTTATCCTGCCCGTTCTGCTTAGCTCCGCCGTTCTTCTCAGCTCTTGTAGTACTACACCTGTTACAGGACGCAAGCAGATGAATCTCACGTCCGACACGAAGGTGGCGGAGATGACGATCGCCGCTTTCGAAGACATGAAGCGGCAAATGCCGATCTCTACCCATGCTGCCTACAACGAGATGTTGCAGTCGGTGGGCAATCGGATTTCCCAGCAAGTGTTTTGGGACATGCCATTGGCGGAGTGGGAATTCGTAGTGTTCGACCAAAACGAAGTGAATGCCTTTGCCATGCCGGGCGGCAAAGTCGGCATCTTCACGGGGCTTTTTCAAATCGTGAAGACGGAGGATGAGCTTGCTTCGGTAGTGGCTCACGAGATCGCTCACGTGACCGCGCGGCACACGCACGAACGCATTTCGCAGCAGATGGTAATCGGCGCCGGCGGGCAGCTCGTGGGAATCGCAGCCGCGGTGACGGGAGCGGGCGTGGCCGGTCTAGGGGGCGGTTCCTACATCAACATGACGCCCATGATCATGGGACTCTACGGCATTGGCACGGGGCAAGCAGCTCAAGCCTGGGACCAGAAGAAAGAGGCGGAGGCCGACCACATCGGTATCATGTACATGGCAAAAGCCGGATACGATCCGAACGCGGCGATCACCGTGATGGAGCGCATGGTCGAGCTGGAAGGAGGAATGGGGGGCAACAACTACAATTCCACCCACCCATCCTCCATGGATCGCCTCAACGCCCTGCATAGCTACTTGGAAGACGCGCTCGCGGAGTACGAGAAGTCGAAAGAATTCTTTTACTGATAGCTGCGAGCCTGAGCGGGCGTTTTGTATCAGAATGGTGAATGCGAGGTGACGCCTGCGTTAAAAGCGTAGCTTCCCGTTTGGGCGATATTGACTCCCTTGTCCTGAAATGGATGATGCGAGACTTAGATGGATGAGGAATCCAGCTCTCTACCTCATTTTTTAAAGCTATGCCCATCAGCGCCAACGATAGGAGAAAGCGGGTCGAACGCTTCATACCTCCGTCACCGACCTCTGCTTACAAAGTCCGCATCTCCGGCAGCGACCTCGACATCGCCCAGGCTCAGCGACTTCGCTACCGCGTTTTCAACCTAGAGCTAGGCGAAGGCCTTGCAGCGTCTGAGGCGACCGGTAAGGACGCGGATCCCTTTGACTTGGTGTGCGACCATCTGCTGGTCGAGCACGTCGTTTCAGGTGAGATCATTGGCACCTATCGTTTGCAGACAGGCGAGTCCGCTTTGGCCAACATCGGCTACTACAGCGAGCAAGAGTTCGATTTCGCTCCTTACGAATCGATCCGGTCGGAGACGATCGAGCTGGGGCGGGCTTGCATCGCCAAGGAGCACCGCAACATGGTGGTGCTTGGCTTGCTTTGGAAGGGGATCGCCCAATACGCGAAGCTTTGCGGAGCCCGTTACCTGATCGGCTGCAGCTCCATTACCTCTACCAATCCTTTGGAAGGGCAGGCAGCGTTTCGGAAGCTGTCCCGCTACTTGGTCGCTCCTGAATTCCTGACGAAGGCCACGGAGAAGTACGACTGCAGCGCAACCGGCGAGGACGAGTCTGAAATCATTGCCCTGTCCCGCACGGTGGACATCCCGCGCCTGATGCGAGCCTACTTGACTCTAGGGGCGCGGATTTGCGGAGAGCCGGCGCTTGATCGGGAGTTCAAGACGATCGATTTCCTGACCTTGCTCGACCTGCGATCGCTGGGCCCGCGAGCCATGTCCAAGTTTTTGGGCTAGTCGCAAGGCCTTTGTCGTTCACGCCAAAAGCTTGTAAAGGAGCTGCTGGTTCGCATTGAAACGATGCGTGAATTTTTTCGTAGCTAAGCTCCGTCAGCTAGGCCGACTTTTGGGTCTCGTCGGCGTATTCGCGATTGCCGGACTGGACTTTCTCTTTCGTGTTGGCCGAAAGCCGAGTCGGCCGGAGCGTTCAGCTTGGTTGCAGCGCAATGCGGCTCGCATGTTGAAGCTGATGGGCTTTCGCGTTTCGGTGGTAGGCCCGGTCCCCGCTGGCGGATTCATTGCTCCCAATCACCTCAGCTACATGGATATCATCGTCTTGGCTTCTGTGACTCCTCAGGTGTTCTTGTCGAAGGTGGAGGTTGATTCTTGGCCGGTGGTAGGCTCCTATTGCCGCATGGCGGGGACGCTGTACATCGATCGCAGGCGCCGATCGGACGTGGCGACAAAGGAAGCTAGCTTTTCCGAGGTGATCGAGGCAGGTTTGAACATGACATTCTTTCTGGAGGGCACTTCCACGGACGGTCGAGCTGTGCTGCCTTATCGAGCCTCCCTCTTGCAACCGCTTGTCGACAACGATTGGCCAATCACTCCGGCGTATTTGAAATATGAATGCGAGCAAGGCGACGTGGCTCAAGACGTTTGCTGGTGGGGCGACATGGGCTTTGCCTCTCACCTGCTTCGCCTTTGCAAGGTTAAGTCCGTTCGAGCTACGATTGTATTCGGAAACCAACGACGGCCCGGTAATGATCGCAAGGCCCTCGCCAAGGAATTGTACGAGGAGGTTCTAGGCTTGAGCGAGAAGTATCGCTGCTAGGGGTTGCCTACTCTAGCTGTTTGGATTTCAACTTTTTTCTGAGAAGCTCTTGGTACTCTAGGATGAGCCTTTCGTTCTTCGAAAACATGCTGAAAAACTGAATGACATTTGGGTAGGCATTGATAGTTGCTTGCGACCCACCCCAATTTTTTATCTGAAATCCACTGTTCCCATCGAGGAAACTCTTTATCTCGAGCTCTATTTGCGAGAATTTACCGGATTCAGCCAGTTGATATAGTTCATCGAGATGTGTAGAGAGTTGATTCGCTGTTTGATTCTCCAAAAGTGTGGGGTATCCCGCTATTCGAGTCTTCGGCAAGAGACTGATTGTGTTGCTGAAGAATATTTTTTCTTGGATGAATGTGCGTCTTAATAATTCGAGAGGTTCGACGCGTATTTGAATCTTAATTATCCCTTCACGTAGCGTATCTTCGGATACGTCGTAGTTTTCTACTATATCCTTTGCAGTCGAAAGGCAAATGAAGGAGACAGCTGTCCATGAGAGCTGCTCTATCAGCGATCGAGCGCATGGCTTTGCTCTCTCTGCAAGGTCTGCATAGTTGTGGAGCTTTAAGAGCGCTTGGTCCGCCGAGTCGTTGTTTGCATCCAGAATCGAATTCCAGGCCAAACTTTTTGCATAGGTGCGAAGATTGCCATAGTTGAATCCTGACGAAAAAGGAAAATCGCTCGGAGCTCCTCCTATCAGATCGAATGCTTCAAGTTCCGTGATGATCCTCTCGGCTTCCTGCAGTTGATCTCGATTGTGTCTAATCTCTTTGGAGTGCTCTTTGAGGTATTCAAGTTTTCCTTCGAATGAGAGATCTTGGATTTTGTAAGGATCGAAGCCTTTTCCTTCATTACGTGTCGCTGCTGCTTCCTGTCTTACTTTGGACTCCCTGCTCCGTATTGAGCTATGTATATAGGGAGAAATCTGAATCTCAGTGAGCTCCCGGATAAGTGCATGGCTTTCTTCAGCACCTTCTGGGTCTGGGTAGTAGTCCTGATAGTTAGTTGAAAAGTTGAGCTTCGGCTCGTCCGTGGCCCCCCAGATGACGACGAAGGTGACGACTAACCAAAAAATGACTCCGATCACGATCGGAGTTTTAAAGGCATTTTTATCCTTCATTGTGTCGGGAGCATGGAGGCAGTGGTGACGAGCGAGGCTTGTTTCGCGTCGTGGGTTTTCGGCTTCATCGAAGCGACAGCTTAGGTATCAGCAGCCCTTTGCCAAACGGAAAGGATGTTCCTGCAAAAACGGCGGGCTCTCGACGAGCCCGCCGCTGCGGTTTTCCAATCTCCAAGTCGGAAAGGCGTTGTTTTCCTAGTTCCAATCGTCGAGCTTGCGGCGGAAGCCCTTGCCTTGGGCGAGAAGCGTCTGCCAGTTTCGCTCGACGTAGGAGGCGGCCAGAATAACGGCGACACCAGTCGCTGCGAGGGATAGCCACAAGTTGTTGCGATAGAGTTCGGCGGCGTAGCTCACGTGGTATGCGAGGCTGAGGCCCGTGCCGGCGAGTCCCATGAAGAGCACGATCTTCTCGCGAATGGTGTAGGAGTATATCGTGCAGCCGATGGCTACGAGGAGAGAGGTGAGAGCGGTGAAAAGGCCGTCGACGTTTGCCATCTGCAGAGTGGCCACGCTGATCGCGGTAGCGGTCGCGATGAAGCGAAAAGAGCGTCCGGATTCGCGGGTTCGGTGCGAGAGGAGAATCACCAGCAGTGCGCTCGGCATGACGAGCAGCAAGAAATACGAGTCCGTACCGAAAATTCGGATACGATCTGCGATCGGAAACCCTATGCTGATGCAGGCGACCGCGAGGGGAGGAAGGCTGAGGTGCTGGTAGAAGCGTTTCCAGGCGACGCTGTTGGTAGCCTGTGGCAGTCCGAAGAAGAACAGTGTGGCAATGGAAGCAGAGAAGAGGGCAACCAGAAGGTTCGAGGTTTCGTAGAGCAGCACGCTGCGTAGCAGCAGGAGGCCGAAAGGCACGAACAGCAGCGAACGCATCGCTCTTCCGTCCCAGGTGCGTAGAACGCTCGATTTCGAGAAGGTTTTGCGATCGAAGTAGGCGAGCAATCCAAGAAGGACGAAGCCCATGCTTGCTACCGTCAATTCGTCACGCAAAGGCACGAGGAGAGCGGTGTTGGCCAATAGGTAGAGGGCGGTCAGCTTCTTGGCGGCAGGCCGTGCCATTGCTGAAAAACCGAAGAACGCGTATGCGGTGAGCAGTACGAATGCCGCCACTAGCGTCAATATGAGCAAGGACGTTCCGATGGGTGAAAACTGGAAGACTTCGAAGTATTCAGGAAACTGGGACGTCGTTCCCTTGATTTGCGCGTAAACGATGGCGCCCAATTGGCAAAAGAGCACGGGGATGAAGGCGGTTCCCAGAGAGAGGAAGGTGCGCGCTCCTTTGTCTTCCTTGAGCTTCAGTCCGCAGAATACGCCGGCTAGGGTGAGGGCGCTGGTGAGAGCGAAGAAGCTGTAATAGCGGATTAAGGGGGCGGCGTCCATCCATCCTCCGAGCAAGAAGGTGATGGCCGAGCCGGCTAGCGAAAGGCCGCCGATCCATCGAAGCAATTGAGGCAATCGACTCCAAATGCGTCGTTCGTCTGCTGATTGGCCTTCCTCGTCTTGTTCATTGGCCCCTGCCTCTGGCAGGGGAAGTTGTTCTAGGGCGCTATCTTGGTTCATTCTGGAGATTGGGTTGGGGGTTATGCTTGGTGAGCTGTTTTGTTCTCAAGGGAGGGCTCGAGTTGCTCGAGTTCCTCTTCGAGGGCGGCGAATTCCTCCTCGCGAAGAAATTCGTCCTCGAGCGAGTCGGTGCAGGCGCTGGATGCGATTTCTGATTCGGCGAGCTTCAGTTCCCAGCGTTCGAAGGTGTCTTCCAATTGCTCGCCGGAGGTGGCCGAGTAGTCTTGGCAAATCTTCATGGCCTTGGCACGGCTGGCCCTGGTGCTGAAGGCGCGCTTGCGCAGCTTGAGCTCGTCGATCTTGTTCTGCAGCTTTCGCAGGTCAGCTTCGATGCTGTCGGCGAGTTGGTTGTGGCTGGGGATTTCTTTTTCCAGCTGAGCGATTTCCGATTCGACGCTTTTGCCGCGGCGCAGGCACTCGATGGCTTTCGCTTTGTCGCTTTCGCGGAGGGCGAGGGCTCGTTCCTTCCAGCGTTCGCGGCTCTGCTCCAACTGGCAGCGTTTGTCCTTCATCCGTCGGATTTCCTGCTTCAGGCGGCCAAGCTTTACCGTGGCGTGGGCGGCGGCGGTTTGCAGTTCCTGTATGGAGCTTGCCACCAAGGATTCGTGGTTCTCGACCTTGCTGATGACAGAGTCGAAGCCGGAGACGATACTGGCGGTCCAGATCTTGAGTTTTCTCATTATGCGTGCGGTTGTGTTCATTGGATGGCGATTTGCCATTTTTCGAACAAGGCTTTGCACGGGGGATGCCAGAGAAGTGACTGATTCTGCGGCGAATGTTTTCTAAGGTGTTGAATTACAGTTGGAAAGGCGGTTTGTTCTTTTTCGGGAGACTCGTCTCGATGGGGTTCTTCGGGTGTTTTTTTGCCAGTGTGAGCCAGGCGTAAAATGTACAGTCGATCCAAACGTTAGTGTTTAGAGGAGACATGACGAAAGGGCTCCAGACTGTTTCTGAAGCGCGGCATTTCATGGGATGCAGGGATAGGCTCTGGTGGGTGTCATTGTAGTTCCTTGCCTAATTCCTATCTGCATTTCCTCCTTGGGAAGCGACCTTGGGTCGCGATTGGAGACCGGTTGATCGCGACGCAAAGTCGCTTCCTACAAAATGTAATAAGTGTTTAGCTTATACCGCTCTAGTAGCCTTTGTAGTGCTCCAGTGAACCAGTAGCTGCGATGGTGGCGACGCGTTGGCTTATTTCTTGGCGTTGGACTTCGTCGAGTTTCGCGAAGCTACGGGCGCTGGCGATGTTTTCCTTTACCTGTTCGACGGTGGCGGTGCCGCTGGTAAGGGAGGCGATGGGGAAGGAAAGAGCGTAGTGGTGAGCCTCCTTGGGCGTGAGCTTTTCGGGAACGATGGCTTGGCGGTCTTCTCCGGCGTTGCGTCCCCAGGGAGCGGCTCCGCCAAAGAAGGACCCGCCGGCCATTGTTTTCATGGCGATTACGCCGAGCTCCTTTTCGAGAGCGACCGGCAGGGCATGGTTGATGAAGCTGTGGTAGCCGGTATCGACGACATTGATTGGCATGAGCACGACCTCGAGCTCTGGCAGGCCGCGTCGCATCATATGGATGTTGGCATCCGGGTGGGTGTGGCCGCTGAAGCCGATATGCTTGATCTTTCCAGCGGCCTTGGCCTCGAGCAAGAAGTCGTAGACTCCGTTCTTGATACGGTTTTCTGCGTCCTCTTCCGACTTGATCCAACGCATGAGATAGATGTCCAAGTAGTCCGTCTTCATGCGGCTGAGAGATTCGTCGAGGTGTCGGCGGGCGGTTGCTCCGTCTTCGGCAGTCGTCTTGGTCATCAGGGTGATATGCTCCCTGTACTTCGGGGTGAGAAACTTGCCGAAACGCTCCTCGCTACGGCCTTTCTGGTAGCCTTGGGCAGTTTCGAAGAAGCGGCAGCCCCCCTCGATCGCCGCTTCGATACGAGCTGCTGCAGACTTTTCCGAGTGTGATCCGATGTGGGCGCCGCCGATGCAGAAGAGCGTCACGTCGAGGCCCGTCTTGCCCAGGGGGCGTTTGGGGAGCACGTAGCCGAGAGCGTCTGAGCTTTCGGCTCGAAGCGGAAGCTGGGCTCCGATCAAGCCTGCCGTCAGCAAGCTCGAGGTTTTCAGGAAATGGCGGCGGTTTATTGGACGGGGGGTATCCATGTTAACTAGCATTTTCGGGCTTTCAAGTCAGGCGTCAACAGGCTGTGGGGCTCAACCGTTTAGCTGAAGGCTTCCTAGGGGGATCCCAACAGATAAGGTGTAATTGAACTTCACCTACACGAAAACTGACGACTTTGGTATTGCTCTATGCGATTGGCAGATATGGTCGCTTGCAACGGACAGGCGACCCTGAGAGCGTCGAAGCGTGCCTATGCCAAAGTTAAAAGAGACGCTGTCCGAAGTCTTCGGGTTTACTTCCTTCCGAGAGGGGCAGGAAGCGATCATCGAGCAAATTCTCGATGGAAATTCGGCACTGGCGGTTTTTCCTACAGGGAGTGGCAAGAGCCTTTGTTACCAGTTGCCGGCGCTGTTGCTTGATGGTCTGACGGTGGTGATCTCGCCTCTGATCGCCTTGATGAAGGACCAGGTCGACTTTCTGCAGTCGAAGGGTGTGAAAGTGGCTCGGCTCGACTCGAGCCTTTCGGCGGAAGAGGCGCGTCAGGTCTACCGGGATGTGAGGGCGGGCTCCTTGAAGCTCCTCTATGTCGCCCCTGAACGTATCTCCAACGAACGCTTTTTTGCGGCAATCGAAGGGAATTCCATATCGCTGATGGTCATTGACGAGGCTCACTGCATATCCGAGTGGGGACATAACTTTCGCCCGGAGTACTTGAAGTTGGCGATTGCGGCCAAGGCACTGAAGGTCGAGCGGGTGCTGGCGCTGACAGCTACTGCTACTCCTTCTGTAGTTGAAGACATAATACGGGAGTTCGGAATCAAGCCGGAGGCCTATGTCAATACAGGTTTCCATCGTCCCAATCTCTTTCTTTGCTTTTCGCCGACTCCTGAGTCGCAACGTATACAGGTTCTCAAGGAGCGCTTGGGGCAGAATGCCCATGGTCCAACTGTGATCTACGTCACGCTGCAGAAAACCGCGGAGGAGGTCGCGGAGGCTTTGGGGACTGCGGGCTTCTCGGCGCGAGCCTATCACGCGGGAATGAAGAGCGAGCAACGCTCGGAGATCCAAGATTGGTTTATGGCGTCGGCGGATGGGATCGTAGTGGCGACGATTGCCTTTGGCATGGGTATCGACAAATCTGACATACGGCGGGTTTATCATTACAATCTGCCGAAAACGCTGGAGAACTATTCGCAGGAAGTTGGACGCGCGGGACGAGATGGAAAGGAATCGTACTGCGAAGTGCTGGGGTCCGACGACGATTTGGTTGTGCTGGAAAACTTCGTGTTCGGCGATACGCCTACGGAGGAAGCGGTCGACTCGTTGGTTGCCTTTATCCTCAGGCAAAAAGACGAATTCGATATTTCGATGTATCATCTTTCCCAGGACACGGATATTCGTGGGTTGGTGCTAGGGACCTTGCTGACATATCTGGAGCTAGAGGGAATCATTAAATTTACGGCTCCCTTCTACAGTGAATACAAGTTCAAGTACTTGCAGCCAAAGGCGAATGTATTGGCTGCCTTCAAGGGAGAGCCGGGCGAGTTTTTGCGTAGCTTGCTTGCCCAGGCGGAGGAGAAGAAAACGTGGAGTTACTTGAATTTGGATACGGCGGCGACCGCATTGGGAGCGGATCGGGCACGTATCGTAAAAGCCTTCAACCACCTCGAGGAGTTGGGGATGCTGGAAGTAGGAGTCAGCGGTTTGCGCCAGGGGATGCGAATCCTCTCGCGTCCAGACGCAGAGAGGGTACGCGCCTCCTTGATCGGGAAGGTTAAGCGCAACGAAGAGGGCAACCTGCGACGCATCGCCCAAGTCGTGGGCTTGATCAATCATGATGGCTGCAAAACTCAGCACCTGTTGGCTTATTTTGGCGAAACGCTTGAGCAGGCTTGCGGACACTGCGAGCATTGCCGGAGCGGAAGAGTCGTTTCGATAAAAGGGGTGGATCGCGGCTTGAGCGATGGGGAGCGAGAGGTCCTGTCCCGTTTCAGGAACGAGCGCCCGGCTGGGTTGGGGGCGCCGCGCGAGGCGGCCCGGTTTCTATGCGGCATCACAAGTCCGAAGACCAGCAGAACGAGAAGCAGCAGGGGGCCGTTGTTTGGAGCGTTGGAAACGGCCCCTTTTCAAGCTGTGTTGGAAGAACTGGAGAAGGGGCTGTGATTGGGCTTGTTTTCGAATTCTCTAAGTCCCTCTGCATCTAAGGGTTGAGCCTTCCAGATCTGTCTGGCTTTTTGTCACTCGTCGAGTTGCCTTACGTATTCTTCGAGAATGAGGGGAACTTGGATTTTTCCTGCAGCTGGAAGTTGCGAAGGGGGAATTACTTATGGAAGTAGCCCGTGCTAGGCTCTACGTGATGGCACTAGTTTTGCTGATAGAGTCAGGACTCTATTCCAAAGTTATTAACCCAAAAAACAGCATGAAAAAATTACTCCAAATATCAGCTCTCATCGGCGCCATCGTTGCCATTCCAGCGGTGCATGCGATTTCGTACGACGTTTACGCGAAGGACAATTCCTCCAATGGGGGAACGCCTGTGAACACTATCTCCCTATCTGCCGGACAGGCGTTCACAACAAACGCATCCCTGGATGATCTGTGGAGCGCGGGAGCGAATCCACGCTGGTCGAATGCTGACGGACTGCTCGGAAACCTGTTTGCGACTGGGACGGATGATTCTGGAGCGAGTGTGGGAACGCTTATCGGACAGGCCTTCGGTCCTTACAATGACGATGGCTTTTCGGCTCCCTACGGAGCTCTGGTAGGCAAGATCGGTTCGAGCTACATTTTGCTCGGAACGTCCTTTGCGGGTGTGGCCCCCGAAGCGGGTGTCCTGCAGCTCATGTACTGGGATTCCAATGCCTATGACAACACCGAGTATATCACCGTTGAGGTAAATGCAGTTCCAGATGCTGGGGGAATTGCTCTCTCGCTTATGGGGATCGCAGCGCTTGTCGGTTTCCGGCGCTTCTCTCGTCGATAGTTGTTAGACTTTCTCTCGAGCCGACCGCGTAACGCGGTCGGCTTTTTTGTATCCGAAATTTAGATATAGCCTAAACTTCGGTGTAATGAAATTTTGGCTGCGTCTTAACTTGCGTGCTTGTCAGGCTGATGTCAGCAAGTTCTGCATGTTTGCGAAGAGGGTTTTTAAGCGAGAAAGTATGAACAGGGCAGGAGCTGCGGTCCTTTTGCTTTTGGGAGTTTGTTCGCGGGTTCCTGTCGCTGCTTCGCTGGACGGTGGCATCAGCGAGTTGCAAGCGGAAGAGTGGGCGTCAATGCCGAACGATTTGCATTGGATGCGCAACGCGGCGGAGTATCAGGCCATGACTCGCCAGCTTTATGCGTCAGCGACGAAGGTGCTGGAGGAACGGGTCGCTTCGGGAGAGTTCGAAGGAAAGCAATGGGGCGTAGCCCTGGACGCGGACGAGACGGTGCTCGATAATTCCCTGGAGGCGAAGGAGCGGCGGGGAGCTGATTTCGACATGGACCTATGGCACGACTGGTGCCGGCGGGAAGAGGCTCCTGCGGTGCCGGGATCGGTGGCGTTTACTCGTCGGGTCAAGGAACTGGGGGGCAAGGTAGCGATCGTTTCGAACCGTAGCGTCGTCGTTCAGGAATCTACGGAAGCGAACCTTATAAAACTGGGAGTCCCTTTTGACGTGGTCCTATTGATGGAAGACGACGACGAAAAGGAACCGCGTTGGGAGCGGGTCGAATCCGGCAACGCGAAGGCTGGTTTGGAGGCTTTCGAGATCGTGATGTTTTTTGGAGATAACATCACTGACTTTCCGGGGCTAACGCAGGATCTGGCGAAGGAAGGCGAGTCGTCTGCATTCTCGGATTTTGGATACAAGTATTTCGTTTTCCCAAATCCGGTTTACGGGTCGTGGGCGACGAACGCCAAGTTTTGAAGGCGTCTTCGGGGAAGCCGCGCCACCATTCGTAACGCCTAAATGACGCGGTTCTCCAATGTTTCGCCTTTTTCGAAGCGGGCGAGGTTTTTGAGGAAGTGATCGATGCAGGCTTCGGCTTCTCCGGCGAATCCTCCAGCAGTGTGCGGAGTGATGAAGCAATTCGATTGCTGGCGTAGGGGGTGATCCAACGGCAGGGGCTCGGGATCTGTGACATCGAGCCAAGCCTCGCGCAATTGCTGGTTCTTCAGGGCTTCGACGAGAGCGTCTTGGTCGACGGTGGTGCCGCGGCCGATATTGTAGAAGACGCTGCTGGGCTTGAGTTGGGCGAATCGTTCTGCGTTGAAGAAATGCTTGGTCGCCTCGCTGTCGGGCAGGATGTTGACGATGTGGTCGGACTCGGCGAGAGCGGCTGGTAGTTCGGATTCGGATACGACAGGCATGCCTTCGTCGCCACGTGGCGTGCGTCGGTATACGGTAAGCTGCATTTCGAAAGGGGCAAGCAGCTCTGCCAAACGACGGCCGATTGCCCCGAATCCGAGGATGAGCGCTCTTTGGCCCCGCAAGGGGACGCCGCCTGAACGGATCGCCTGCCAGGCTTCGGTGCCGTTGGGCGCTTGGGATGCGAGGGCTTGGGGAAGCTGGCGAGATTGGGCGAGCATGAAGGCGAGGGCGTGGTCAGCGCAGGCCTCGTTGAATACGTGGGCGCTGTTGCATATGGGGATTCCGCGTTGTGTCATCGCCTCCCGAAAGTCTGGAGTGTCGTAGCGGGTGATACCGGAAGAGCTGACTTGTATCCATTTTAAGGATGACGCTTTTGCAACTGCATCGGTTTGGGGTTGGCCGAATATGATGTCGCAGTCGTAGAATTCCGGCTCGATATCGCCGAGACCGAGCACGGTTGCAGGCTTGGCGGGGATTACGAGTTGGTGCCCGCGTGTCCCATTTACGATGCGGGACTTGAGTTCAGGAGTAAGGGGGAAGTCGATGTATATCTTGTAAGGCATGGAGAGTGGTGGGGGTGGGCAGCGGCCTTGTGCCGCGATTTTTAGTGTTGGGAGATCGCGGCAGGAGGCCGCTTCCCTCAAACATCTAGTTGCGGAAGAAGGCGCTGAGCCAGGTGAAGGCGACGCCGGTGATGATTGCGATGGTGGCGGGACCGTCGGCAGTGGCGGGATCGCCGGAGAGGTAAAGAGCGAAAGCGCCGAGGGCGCAGAGACACTGGGCGACGATGACGAGGCCCAGCAGTTTTAGCTTCCCCGGATTGGTCGCGTATTCTGCGGCGGCGACGGGAAGTGAGCAGGTGGCAAAGGCGAGAGCTCCGTAAAGCAATCCCTCGATGTTAGTGCTGAAGTGGAGGGCGAGGCTGGCTAGGATCATGGCGACGCAGGCTCCCACGCCAGCGGCGACTTTGCGTTGGCGCTCGGAGAGGGCGTAGCGTCCCATGGGATGGACGAAAAGCAGCAGGTTGAAGAGGCTGCTCGCGGTCCAAGTGAAGAAAGCGAACACGCCGTAGACGATACGCACGGCGGAAGCTACTCCATACTGTCCAGCGGAGGCGAGGCTTTCGGAGAGGATGCGTTGCGCGAAATAGCCGCCAAAGATGATTCCCATTTGCACCCCGGGTTTGAGGCGGCTCATGAAGAAGATGTACTTCAGGAACAGGGAGTAGACGAAGTGCTTGGCTTTGAGGGCTTCGACGAGGCCTTCTTTGGCGTCCTCGAAATTCGGGGCGAGGCGGAGGGCTTCGCAAAAGTGTTTGGCGGCTTCGTCGTATTTGCCCCCTTCGAGCAGGACGTGTCCTTTTTGGTAGTGGGTGTATGGATTTTCTGGATCGCGCTTGAGCGCGTAGTCGAGGGAGTCTTGGGCGTCGTCGCTTCGTTTGAGCTTGGTGAGTGCGTTGGCTCGGGCGTTGGTGCAGAGCACGTGGTCGGAGTCGAAGCTGAGGCCCGTTTCGGCGAGCTCGAGCGACTTTTCCCAATCGGCCTTGCGGGCGGCCAAATACGCGAGCAGTCCGAACATGTCGGAATCTTCTGGATACATCCGCAGCGCTTGGTTGGCTGCGGCCTCCGCCTTCTTCCAATTCTCTAGATGGTAGTGCACGCGAGCGATGTGGGCATGCGTGTAGGGGTTGTCGGGATCGAGGCTGAGGGCCTCCTGCGCGGGAGCGAGAGCGTCGCGGTCCTTGTTCTGCTGCATCAAGGCGGAGGACAGGTAAAGGTAGGCGAGGGCTGCGTTGGGATCGTCTTGGATCGCCAAGCGGGCGTACTCTTCGGCGTCGGAGCCGCGGTTTTGCTCAAGCAGGAGCTGAGCGCGTTCGAGGTTTGGGCTGCTCATCGCTTGATCTTGAGGTAGTCGAGAATTTCGTCGTAGAGGCCGGACTGGTTGGCGTAGAGGGCGTGGTTTTTGGCGGAGGAAAACCAGTCCTTGGAGCTTGCCTTGGTCTTGGAAGCGGCCTTGAGCAGGGCTTTGGTGCGGAGGGGGACGATGTTGCCCGTCTTCATCGCTTCGTCGAGGGTATCCTCCACGGCGACGTCGACGATGGACTTGAGGTCGGCTCCAGTGAGGCCATCGGTTTTCTTTGCCAGCTTGGCGAAGTCGATGTCCTCGGATGGTTTCTCGGCCAGCATGAGCTGCAGGATTGAAGTGCGGGCTTCGAGGTCGGGTGGCGGGACGAATACGATCTGGTCGAAGCGTCCGGGGCGGCGGAAAGCCGGATCAAGGTGCCAAGGGGCGTTGGTGGCGGCGAGGACGAGCACGCCTTCGTTGGAGTAGTCGACTCCGTCGAGCTCCGAGAGGAATTGGTTGATGAGCTGGCGACCGGCGCTTTGGCGCATGTCGGAGCGGTTGGCGGCTACGGCGTCGACCTCGTCGATGAAGAGCACGGAGGGGGCGTTGCGGCGGGCTTGCTCGAAGAGGTCGTGCAGGTTGTTTTCGCTTTGCCCGATCCACATGCTGAGGATTTCGTGCAGGCCGATGCTGATGAAGTTGGCTTTAACCTCGCCGGCGGTGGCGCGGGCGATATGGGTTTTGCCGCAGCCGGGTGGGCCGTAGAGGAGAACGCCGCCGCCGATCTTTTTCCCGTAGGCTTTGAAGAGTTCCGCATTTTTGAGCGGGTGGATGATCTTCATGCGGATCTGCTCCTTTACCGATTCCATGCCGCCGACGTCGGCGAAGGTGATCTTGGGCTTTTGCACGTCGGTCTCGAATTCGCCCGGGTGGTCGCCGGCGGGGAGTTTGTTGGGATGGTCGTGTGGGTCGGAGCTTTCGATGAGGAAGGGTGCGAGCTCGTCGGCTACTTCCTCGTCCTCGCACTTGGGGTCGAGGGCGATGGCCTTCTTGTAGTGCTCAGCGGCGAGGACCAGCTCGGTGGTGTTGCTGAGCAGCTTGGCGAAGAGAAGGTGGCCCTCGGCTTCGAGCTGGTTTTTCTTCTCGAGGCTTTCGAGCACGACGAGTGCTTCGGAGTGCTTGTCCTGCTGGCTGTAGGCTTTGGCGAGGGCGATTTGCAAGTCGCGATTGCCGGGGTCCTGCGAAAGGCCTGACTTGAGTTCGCGCTCTGCGGAGGCGAAGTGCCCGTACTTGAGGAGGGCGTTGGCGAGGTGTCCGATCAGCGGAATGTTGTCTGGGCTGAAGGCGAGGGCTTGTCGGAGGGCTTGGATTTCCTGCGGTTCTTCACTCATGGCATTTGTTGGGATAGTCTGATCCTTAATTGGCTAGGCGAATGTACGAGGCAATCCCATTGTCACATGCGTTTTGAAATAGCGTATTCTAGCTTAGAATACGTGTCGTCTTCAGTAGCCGAGCTTTGCTTTGAGTTCCTTGGTCTTGCTGCGACTGAGGGGGATGCTGCGTCGGCTGGAAAATTGGAGGAAGTTCTTGTGGTCGGGACCCATTGCGAGGCCGCTTACGGCGGCCATGTTCGCGATGTAGGATTTGTGGACGCGCTCAAAGCTGGGAGGGAGAAGAAGTTCGAGATCCTTGAGCATCTTGTCGTGGGCCCGCCTTGAGCCGTCGGTTTTGATGATGTGGGAACAAGGGCCGTCGGCTTGGATGTGTTCGATCTCATCGAGGCAGACGAGCTCGATTCGTCCGTGGCAACGGACGGCGAGGAATTTGGCGAAGTGGGTACGTTGCGTATCGTGCCCGAGAATGCGTCGAAAGGACTGGGCGAGGCGTTCCTCGTCGAAAGGTTTGGGCACGAAATCGATGACCCCGTGTTCGTAAGCTTCGATGGCCCGCGAGGTGTAAGCGGAAATGACGATGGTGTGAAAGGAGCGGCTAGCGAGCTTTCTGAGGAGTTCGAATCCGTCTCTTCCGTTCAGGTTGAGGTCCAGCATGAGGACGTCGCACGCGGAATTATTCAGAGTCGCCTCAGCTTCGGCCAAGGATTGTGCCGTAGCAAGATTTTGGAGACGTTCGCCCAGGATGTTCCGAGTGAGTCGCTTGAGGCGATCCATGATGCTCGCTTCGTCTTCTACGATAAGGATATTCAATTTCGGACTAGGGTTTGGAGCTTGTAAGGTTTAGGTCTATTGCGGCCGCCGTTCCTTGCTTTGATGGGGTGATTATGGCGCTAACCCACTTTCCGTTTTCAGGGCCGTGATGAAAACTCCACGTCTTGTAGGATTCGGCGAGGCGGGCCTTGATGTAGCGAATGCCCGTGCCGTCCTCGTTTGTTTTGGGTTCGCTCGTTTCTCTAGCGGTAGGCGCCGCGAAGCGAAGGATCCGTTGGCCGTCTTTTTGGTGTTGGGACAGCTCGAAGGTGACGCTTGCTTCGCCGAATCCGTTGTGGCTGATGGCGTTCTCGAGCAGGTTGCGGATCAGTGAAGGAGGGAGTTCCGCTGAGAGGTCGACGTTTATGAGCTCAAGCTGGTACTTCGCTTTCTTGCGGTACTCCATGATGCGCAGGTAGGTTTTGCAGGATTCGATTTCGGTGGCGAGGGGGATCAGTTTCTGCTCGGAGATGGAGGAGAGCAGATCGAATTCCTTGGCGAGCTCCTGGATGAGTTTCACTCCTTGTTTGGGATTGGTCTCTATCCATTCGATGGCGGAGGTGAGAGAGTTGAGCACGAAGTGCGGTTGGATTTTACTCTTGAGAAGCTCGAGCTGGAGGCGTGTGTTCTGCAGCTGAGCTTGGTGGCGTTCCTTGTATTCTTTGACGAGTAGGTTGATTATGGATACGAGAAAAATGAGCATGAGCGCTCCAAAGCCCAATGCTTGATTTTGGGCGAGAAAGGGGAGTTCGTAGGTAAGCAGCAGGATGGTGGAAATCGAGGTTGCGAAGATTGCGTACCGTTTTTGGAGAGCGATGGATATGACGGAGAGGGCGAGGCAGACGTAAGCTGTGGCTGGTATGGGGCCAAGTGGCTCAATCGATTTGGATAGGATGTAGGGCAGGGCTGCTAGCGAATAGATCAGCTTTTGTCGGTATCCGAGGGTGTAGAGCAGAGTGGCGGGCGCGATGATGCTGAGCAGGAACGTGCAGGTATTTGCGACGTAGCCGATGTAGTCGAGGTAGGTATAGGGAACGTTGATCTGATAGTAGATCAGCTTGTTGACTGCAAAGATACCGAAGAGGACGCAGGTGCAGCCGAGGAGAAGGTATTGGTGCTGCGTCCGGTTTATGAAGAAGTAGGCCAGCAAGTAGATCCCGAATAGGGCGAAGACGATATAGAAGGAATAGGCGATCGCTGTCGAGCGGGCGAAGTGGAGATTGTCTTCGAGTGGCGTGACGCCGAGGATTAGGGCGTGACCGGTGTTTGGAGCATGCGTATGGCTGCCGCGAATACGGAGGGAATGGGTATCCTCGATCGAAGCTTTTACGGGAAGGTTGAAGGTCTTTATGCTTCGTCCCACGGCCTCTTCCTGTCCAGTCGAAGACAGCTGTCCGTTTTTGCCGATGAGAGTTTCGTCGAAATAGACCTCGTAGGTGCTGGGGAAGTGGAGAGAAAGGGTGTGGGATACGAGGTCTTGCTTGTGGTGTCTGAGGGTTGCTTGGATTTCGAAGCGCTGCGGAACGTTTTTGCCGAGTGATTCCCAAATTAGGTTTGGGTTCGAGACTTCGAGTTCTTTGAACGGTGAGAGCCCTGTTTGTGAGGATTCTTCGGATACGTCGAAAATTGCTACTCTCTCAATCGAGTAAGATGCAGTGGCAGTCGCTAGTTTGCAACCTGCGACTATGATCGCGATCAAGGGTAACAGGCAATTTTTTGAAAGAAGGGGCATAGGGAATTGGGATTGGTTTATTGGATTCGTGGATACGAATCGAGTGAAAATAGCGTCTGGCTGACGCTTGGTTGGCCGCGCTGACCGTTCATGATCTTTCGTTTGAGTTCTCAAGCGCGTCCTAGGTTTCGTGTCTTTGGAAGGATCGCTATGGAAATAATCTCTTTGCACATAAATGGTTCGAGACGCGAGCTTGAGGCCGATCCGGAGATGCCGCTCCTCTGGGTACTCAGGGATCTGCTCGGGATGACTGGCACCAAGTACGGATGCGGGGTCGGTCGCTGCGGTTGTTGCACGGTTCACCTGAACGGAGTGGCAGTGCGGTCTTGTCAGACTCCCGTTGTCGCGGCTGGAGGTATGCCAGTCACGACGATTGAAGGTCTTTCGGAACAAGGCGACCATCCGGTCCAGCAGGCGTGGCGGGAGGAGAACACTGCCCAATGCGGCTATTGCCAAGCCGGTCAGATGATGACGGCGGCGGCTTTGTTGATGCAAATCGAGATTCCGGACGATGCCGCTATCGATGGGGCGATGTCGGGTAACCTCTGCCGTTGCGGAACTTACAAACGGATTCGGAAAGCGATCAAGCGTGCGGCGGCGGAGACCGGAAAGGAGCATGCCTTATGAATCGTCGCTATTTCCTGAAAGTTGCCGGTACCCTCGGGGGCGGCTTGTTGGTGAGCGGATTTCTTGCGGGCAAGGAAAAGAAGCCCGCGTTCGCTGAAACCGCGGCGGACAGTCCGTGGTTCTTCATTGAACTGAAGCCGGACGGCGGGCTTCACCTCCGATTGGGAAAGCAGGAGATGGGACAGGGGGCTCCATCGGGAGTGGCTATGCTCTTTGCTGAGGAGTTGGGCATGGATTGGGAGTCGGTAACCGTTGATCAGATGGAGTTGAGTGCGGCGACGAGCGCGTTTTACCAAACGCCTCAAGGTTCGGTAACGGGCGGGAGTTGGACCGTTTCGAGCCTCTGGGAGCCCATGCGTTTGGCTGGCGCGAGTGTGAGGGAAATGCTGATACAGGTGGCTGCGGAGCGTTTGCAGGTCGAGCCGAAATCCTTGGAGGCGGAAAACGGCGCGGTGGTGAGCGTTGCCATGGGCGTTCGTATTCCGTTTCACGAATTGGCAGCGGCAGCGGCGCAGCGGGAAGTTCCCGCTGAACCGCGGCTGAGGGATCCGGCGTCTTTCAAGATTATCGGAAAGCCGAAACCGAACGCTCGGAGCTTTGAGCTGTCGACCGGAAGGGTGCCGTACTCGATCAACAAACGCTTGCCCGGCATGCGCCACGCGGCGATTGCTCGCTGTCCGGTATGGGGTGGTCGCTTGCTTGGTTTCAATGCGGACGCGGCCTTGGAACGCCCGGGGGTTGAGGCCGTTTTTAGAATTGAGGCCCCCGAGGGGATTACGAATCCGTATCAGTATTACAAACCGGGGGTAGCGGTGGTCGCGGACTCCACCTGGAACGCGTTCAAAGCCTGCGAGCTCTTGGAGATTACTTGGGAGGAAGGGAATAATAGTAATGTAAATATGGATACATTGAGGCAACGCATCGCCCGAAAGGAGTTTCTCAAAACGGAGTTGCCCTCGGATTGGGGAGATCCTGAGACGGTGTTGCAAGCTGCGGCAGTTACGCACGAGGCGGTTTACGAAACGCATTTTCAGCCTCATGCTCCGATGGAACCTCTCAATGCGACGGCGACGGCGGATGGGGACTCGATAGTGATATGGACCTCCTCACAGGACATCAAACGATGTTGCGATTCGGTTGCTGCAGCCTTGGGTATACCAGTCGACAAGATCGTGATGCACAGTTGCCCGTGCGGCGGTTCGTTTGGTCGTCGGTCTGCGGTAGACTATGTAGTGGAGGCGGCCTTGATCGCTCATCGATTGCAGGGACCGGTGAAGCTTACTTGGAGTCGCGAGGACGATATCGCCCATGATCTCTTCCATCCCTACGAACGCAGCGTCTGGAAAGCGGGGCTTGACCGGAAGGGCGATTTGAGCGCCCTTGCGGCGAGCTATGCGATCACGGGCTCGCCCGATTATTGGTGGCTGCTTCATGGCGGGTTCATGCCCTATGGCTTGAAGGATTGGAAGGTAGAGGGCAACCTGCTTGACCATCCGGTGCCGACGGGCGCGTGGAGGAGCGTTGTGGAGCATATCGGTGCTTTTCCCGAAGAGTCTTTCATCGACGAGATGGCTCATCTGGCGGGACGCGATCCCTTGGCGTTTCGTCTCGAGCAAGCTCGGAAGGCGGTGGAGCAACATGGACAGGACGACTATTGGGGCAGCATTCTGGCTCGGGTGGTACGGCTTTTCGAAAAGGTGGAGGTGACCCTGGATTGGCGATCGCCCTTGCCGCCTAATCAGGGCCGTGGGATTGCTCTCTCCAAGTTTGGTTCGACGGTGGTCGCCCAGGTTGCAGAGGTCGAAGTTTGGGAGGGAGACTTCAGAGTGAACAAGGTCGAGGTCTTTGTGGGCGCCGGTTTGATCGTGAATCCTCAACTCGCGGAGAACCAGATCGAGGGGGCGGTGGTTTGGGCCCTGAGCGCTTTGAAGCACGGAAGGTTTACCCTCGAGAACGGCCGCATTTTGGAAAGCAATTTCGACCAGTTCGAATTGCTCCGAATGAATGAAGCACCCGAGATCCGTGTTCACTTTCTTCAAGACGACGGTCCGATGGGCGGGATCGGGGAGCCAGGGGTACCAGCCCTCGCTCCCGCGGTATTGAACGCTATCTTTGCGGCGACGGGCAGACGCCTGCGAAACCTGCCGATCGAAAGCAGCGCTTTGCTTTGAATCGGGGCAGCAGATTCTTGCGTCTTCTAGGGAAGGGCTATTGTCTTTGGCCTACCCTATGTCCGCTCTGTTACCTTCGCGTTTTTGTGTTGCGCTGCTCCTTGGCTGGCTCGCGGCAGTCGGTGGTGTCACGGGGCTTGCAGTTGTCGAGGGTGCGTCGATCTGGCAAGTGACCTTGCGCTACGAAGCGGCCGGTGAATGGGAATTGTTGGATGCGAAAGTCGCTCCATTAGCCAAGGAAGGCTCTTTAAGCGCTGGCACAAGGACGACGCTTGCCCGCTGGGAGTGGATCGATGCCCAGGGGGAAACGCTGCTCGATTCGGAGATTCGCTTGCCCTTGCAGGTGAGCGTGCCCCTAGCGGAGTCGGGGCCGAGCCCCGTTTCTTGGGTGACTCCCCCGTCAGGAGTGCTGAGCGCTCGGGTTTGGGGGCCCGACGATCCGGAGGCCGTGGCGGGCGCTCGCCTTTTGATGGAGGCGTCAGATGGCATGACTGCATCTAGCTACTCCTTGAGCTTGCCGGAGGAGCGCCTTGCCTTATTGTCGACGGACGGAACGGGGCCGGTAGGGAGTTATCAACTACGCGACACGGGGGCGAATGCGGAGCGGCTGGTTTTTGTGCTGATGGGAGATGGCTACCTGCAGGAGGACATTGACAGCGGACTTTATCGCGAGCATGCGGAAGCAACCCTTGCGGCTTTTGAGAACGTGGCTCCATGGGATGTGTTGCTGAATGGCACGAACGTTCACGTCGTGGAGATCGTGAGCGCGGAGAGGGGGGCTTCCAAGGAGGACGGTCCCAATGGAACGATGCGCGACACTTACTTCCAGACAGCGTTTCACAGTGGTGGTATCGAACGTTTGCTGGTTGCGGAAGGGAACGGGGTCGCCCTGGCGCGCGCTGCGGCGGACGAGGCTCTAGGCGTGGGGGCATGGGACCAGATCGTGATGATGGTCAACTCAAGCAAGTACGGAGGCTCGGGGGGCTCGATCGCGGTTCACTCCATGAACGTGAACGGACCGCGTGTTTCCATTCACGAAGTGGGACATTCGTATGCCGGATTGGCGGACGAGTATGACTATGCGGATGGAGAGAGATGGAGCGGGTCTCGTCCTGGTGAGGCAAATGTGGATACGGATTTGGAGAACTTGAAATGGGCGGATTGGCTGGACGGCGGCGTGCCGGTGCCCACGCCCGACGCGTCGGAGTGGAACGGTCGTGTAGGGGCTTTCGAGGGGGCGAAGTACAAGGAGTTCGGTGTCTACCGGCCGCAGCGCCATTGTATGATGAGGTCGATCAGCAGCCCCTTTTGCAAGGTGTGCGTGGAGCGGCATGTGCAGCGTTATTTCGAGTTGCTTGGCGACGAGCTCGGCTACGCGAGAAGGCCCTTGGGGGAGACCCCGGTATTGGTCGCGAACGTGAAGTCGTTCTCCCTGGCCTTGCCTGAATTTTCGGGAAATCGCGTACGTTGGTATCTTGATGGAGAGCTCTTGAACGGTGCGGAAGGTACGGCGTTTGCCTTGAGTCGAGGGCAGCTGGGTGGAGGGACGAAGACCTTGAGCGCGGAATGGAGCTATGACGATTCAGTGGTGAAGAAAGGGGCTTTGAAGACGTACTCGTGGGAAGTGCTGCCCTTTGAAGGCACGGTTTTAGGGACGCCATATTGGTGGTTGGAGTCTTTTGGTTTCGATGCCCGGATACTAGGCGTTGACGCCGTAGACCATGACCGGGATGGTTACACGACAGCCGAGGAATACCTTGCCAATACGGATCCGACGAATCCGGCTAGTCGGATTGCTCTGCTACGATTCGGTTCGAGCGATCCTGAATTTGGATACAGTCTTTTGTGGGCGCTCACGCCAGATCGGGCTTTTACTCTGGAGCGTTCGCAAGACCTTGCGAACTGGCTGGCCGTTCCAGGTTTCGAGGCAATTGAGAGCCCTTTCGCAGGAGGGGTATCCTACGAGGTTCCGAGGGATTGGCTGGCCTATTATTACAGGCTGAAAGTTGAGCTGGGCGAGTCTGGGGCAGACGCCACTGATTAGGTTTCCGCTAGGTTGATCAAAGCGGCAAAGGCGGCGTGCTGCGGCCGGTTTAGGTCCCTGTAACCATGCACTGTCGCCTTTGAAGGGAGAGTGAAAGCCTACGAGGAAGGCGGAGTGAAAGCTCGATTAGGTCAGCTGTCTGAGGCGGGCGATGGCTCAGGTTCGTTTTCCGGGAAATCGTTTGAGGTGCACTGATCGAAGAAGCGAAGAATGCGCGGGATGAAGATTTCTCGGTTCGTCGTGAGCGCATTGGTGTGCTGCCCGCCCTCAATGATCCAGAGGAGTTTCGGGTGCTTCGCTTTTGCGTAGAGGAGGTCGACATGTTTGTCTGAAACGACTTTGTCGGCGGTTCCGTGGACGAAGGCGATAGGCGTTCCATCGAGTTTGTCGACCCAGTCGATCGGGTCGAATCCAGAGCTAACGAGCAATGGAAGGCTGAGCTTTAGAGGGGATTTGCCCAGCTTTTCGGATGCGATTGCCTGGTAGGATGAAAATGCGGAATCGGATACGATTCCATCGATCTTGAGATCGCTCGTTTGGGCGATGGCAACGATCGCGTTCGCGGCTCCTAGGCTTTGGGCGATTACGAATCGTGGACTTGTTTTTCCCTCTGTTTGCTTTTCGAAGTATCGAAGGGCGGCGACAGAATCTTGGTAGAGACCTTTTCTTGAGGTGACACCCTCAGACTTACCGTAGCCTCTGTAGTCAAACAAGTAGAGGGTGTATCCGTTTTTTGGTAACCAAGAGACGAAGGCGTAATGGGAGCTTAGGTTTTGGGCGTTTCCATGGAAATGAAGCACAGAGCCTTTTTCCTCTCCGATCGCGGGTATGCGCCAAGTGTGGAGTTTTGTGCCATCTTCAGATTCGAAGTAGCTCTCTTCGAAGGTGTATCCATCTTGCCTGGGCGAGCGGTAATCCTCTTTGTCAGGATGGTAAAAGAGTTGGTTGGCGCAGCCGGACAGGAGCAGACCGAGGAGGAGGGGGATGATTAGCGGATTGCTGGGGCGTTTTAGAAGTCGGTTCATAGAGCCGGGATTACCAGTAGAAAACGAACGAGAGGGAGTGGCGGTTGGAGTGCCTGTTTTCCGTCTTCAGGCGTATGGCTTGGTTTTGCTTCATTTGGTATTGGGCTTGAGCGCTCCAGACAAGCTCGGCTGACTTGGCTTCGTCCCACTCGCTGCCCAAGGTGAGCTCGGCTCGGACATTCTTCCAATTACTGGATAAACCGATCTGTGGAAGTAGCCGAAACTCCTCTCCCACGCTATGGAGTTCGCCGTGGAGGAGAGCTCTGAAACGAGTCGAATTTCCGAATTTCCATGCCCTGCCGTAGCCAAAAGTGGAATTCCAATCCAGCGCATCGCCGCCGTCCACATCAACTCGGTCGGTGGCGATGCGGAGTTGCCATGAGGATTTGGGCTCTCCGGGGATGCTCAGAGGCGGAGTGTTTAGTTTCGTAACGCGAATGAATTCCAAGCTATCGAGGAAGACGTCCTCTTCGCTCCAACCGATGCTGGCGCTGAGGGCTACGAGCTCGCCTCCCTCGAGGGAGTTGGGCGAAAGGGAGTCCTGGCTGAAGGCGGTCCAATCAGCCTTGAAATAGAGGTCGTCGCTAGAGTCTGACCCGACTCCAGCCGCGAGGAGCATGGGGCGGCTGCCTTGGGTTGGGGTCATGGGCAGAGAGGGCTTTGTCTTGTTCGCTGAGTTCGATTTGGGAAGTTGCAAGCGTTGGATGAGGATGGCGCGAATGGCAGCTTTTCGTTCTTCGCTGGCTTCGGGGCCTTCACCCGCTTTAAGGTACTGTTGGTAGGCGAGGAGTGAATCCAAGGCCCTTGCTTGCCCGCTTGGCCCAAGTTTTTTTATCTTCGAAAAGTCAGTGTCCTCTTTTTGTTTTATGGTCTCGAAGACGGCTTGGCGTTCTTCTTCGCTCAAGCCCGCCAAGGAATGGTAGAGGTTTCGTTGGTTCGATGGGATCGTCTCAATCTGTTCGATAAGTCGCGGTTGACCTGATTGGATGCGTTTTTCGTCGATTTCTACGATGCGATGAAAAAGTTCGACTGGGACGTACCACGCATTTGCGTTGGTCAGTATTGGCTCTTCAACTACGAGATCGACCAGGTCGGCAATTCGGTAGGCGCAATTCTGTTTCAGAAAGTAGTAGGTGAACTTTTTCCCGATTATTTCCCAGATATGCAGGATGAGAAGGGTGCGTTCCTCTTCGGTGAGGTTTAATCGATAGTCCCAGATGTCGCGGAATTCCGTGCGGGTGTAGACCCTGTCTTGCGTATAGTAGTATTGGTCCGAAAAACCGGCGTCGTATCCTCCTGTCAAGCCCCTGAAAACGTAGAGGGGGATGAGTTCGCCTTCCGGTACCATCGCCCCGAAATTGATGGTCAGATCGAAGAAATCTGATTCTCCTGACTTGTCCGAAGTGTTTAGCTTGAGAAGCGAATGCCCAAAAGTGGATGCGGGATTTCCGAAGTATCCACTGACCAAGTACAGGCTTATGGAGTCGACTTTATCGAGAAGGGCCCAGCGGTTGAAGCGCGGGCAATCGGATGCTCGCGGATCGTAGCCGGGTAGGTCGATGTACTTCGATAGCCAGTAGTAGCGGGCGGGAAAGCGGCAGCGAGCGCTGTTGTTTGGCTTCTCCTCGTCCGAAACGAAATAGGCCCTTAGGGTTGCTTCCAATTCTGCCTGTGGGTCGGACTTTCCTGCAGCCGAGAGGAAAAACTCCTCCGATTTGATTTCGCTCTTTTTCGCTCCGTCTCTGAAGTGCAGGAGGCGTCGCCAGGTGCGTTGCTCGTGCAGCGATTGGTCTTGGGCGTCGAGGATTAGTTGTTCGATCAACAGCTCGTCGCTCGCTTGGAGCGAGGCAGCTGCGAGAGCAGCAACGAGGACAAGTAGCGAGAGGAAGACCGGGGATTGCTTGGGAGACTGCTGGTGCACTACGGAACAAGGGGAAGCTGGGCATGAAAAAGCTGCTGCGATAGAAACCGCAGCAGCTGGAATGTCGAAGTCTATCGATTCCCAAAGAGGGTGATGGACGCGCTTATACGTTGCTTCCGTAAACCAGACCGTAGAGTTGCTCGACCTTTTGGTAGTGAGTCAAGCTGTTGTAGGTTTCGGAAGCGACTGCTTCGGCAAAGTCTTGGCGCAAGAACGCGGCGGCTTGAGCTTGGTCTTCGGAGGCGTAGCCAGCGATTTCGAGAAGCGCTGTGAGGTGCTTGCCTTCGCCGCTCGCCAGATCAGCTGCAATCGCGTCGTAGGATTGGTAGATGAAGGATGCAGTCGACTCCTGGCCACCTGCGCAGCTGTCTGGGCTGCTTACGTTGGAGCTGATGGCGGTTGTTCCCCAGTCCCAAGTCACGTTGGTTACCGCGGCTACGGCGTCGTTGTTGGGGGCGATCAAGGCGCCGAGTCCGCAATCTGTGTAGATTTCAGCGAAGGTGCGAGCGTTTGCGGCGGTGGAAAGGGAAAGAGCAGCGGCGGAGAGGGCGAGAAGAGATAGTTTTTTCATAGTATGATCTGATTACTTTGGGTTTACGCACGGGTCGTGCGAAGGTGAGAATTACGTGCTCAACAAGGAATTCAAGTTCTAACTGAGTAAGTACTTAAGGATTTGGGATGACAATGCTGGCGAGCTAATCCGCGCTGTTAGTGGAATTGTCATCAGGGATTTCGCGGTGGCTGGGGTTAACCAAGGCAAGCCGCTTGAGGCTACCCCGCCTTTGGACAACCAAGTCCTGCTCTTCTGAGATGGGAATCCTGTGGAGCAGCAGGGATAGCATTTCTTACAGAAATTAGCCGTATCCTCGTGGATACGGCTGTCTCGCAAAATGGCTTTTTAGTTGAAGAGGACTTCGTCCTTGGAGCGATCTGAGCTCAGGTCGAAGCTGTCCCAATCTGTCTTTTTTGCGCAGGCGGCCCGGCGGGGCGCGGCGGCGAAGCTTTGCGCGGCGGCCGACTGGCTTTGTCCGCTTAGGATGCGTTGCAGGTCGAGCACGGTTTGCTGCAGCATCTCGGCTTGTGAAGAGAGTTCTTCGGAGGTGCTGGCCGTCTCCTCTGCGGTGGCGGAGTTTGCTTGGATGTCGCGGTCGAGCTCGCTGACGGCGGTATTGATTTGGGAGATGCTGTTGGTCTGCTCTTGGCTGGCTGCGGAAATTTCCTCGACGATCTCGTTTACGTTACGAGCTTTGCCGAGAATGTTGTCGAAGCTCTCGCCAACGCGGTTGGAGATTTCCACCCCGCGTTCGGAGCGTTGGATGGAATCCTCGATTTGGGAAGCGGTGTCTTTTGCGGCTGCGGCGCAACGTTGGGCGAGATTGCGTACTTCGTCGGCGACCACGGCGAAACCGGCGCCGGCCTCGCCAGCGCGAGCCGCTTCGACGGCTGCGTTAAGCGCTAGGATGTTGGTTTGGAAGGCGATTTCGTCGATGGCCTTGATGATGTTGGCGATGTTGTCGCTGGAAGCCTTGATGGCGTTCATCGCCTCGAACATTTCATGCATGCCCTCGGAACCGTCCTCGGCGGCGGCGCGCGTTTCGTTCGCCATGTTGCGGGCCTTGGAGGCGTTGGCGGCGTTGCGTGAAGTCGTACTGGAAAGCTCGGAAAGGGCGGCCGAGGTCTGTTGGATGGAGGCCGCCTGGCGGCTGGATCCGTCGGCGAGGCCTTGGCTCGAGGCGGAGACTTGGGCGGCGGCGCTGCCGGTTTGCTGCGACATGGCGAGCAGGGTGGTTTCGACCTCGTTGAGCGGCTTGGTAATGGCCTTGATTGAGGTGAAGGCGAAGAGTCCTGAAGCCGAAAGACCCAGCGCTAGCAGAGCGATGGAAAGGGTAGAGTAGGAGCTGGCCGAGGCGGAGAGTTCAGCCACCTGGGCTTGCGCCTGTTCGAGAGACTGGGCCTTCTGGACTTGCTCGACGGTGGAGGCGATCGTTCTGGAACCCGTTATGCTAACGGCGCTTATGGCTATGACAAAGAGGCTGAGGGTGCCGATTAGGATAAAGAGCCGAGCGCTGATGGAGAGGTTTTTGGTCATTTAAACGGGGATTTTGGTGTTGCTTCGCTTTTTGACGAAAGGGATGGGTTCACGTCCGATTGGGGGCTCGTGGTGGCTATTAGATCGGCTGTTCGCGCTAGGTCTTGATGCGGAAATTGCTCATGTTTTACATTTTTGCTTGGGGAGATCCCCCGTGGCTTGGCCTAGGGTAAGCAGCTCCGCCTTTCCGCTAGGGATGTGCCTTCCGCAGGCAATCAAGCTTTCCTCGAAATCGTGCTTGATTTAGATAAACCTGCATAAGATAACCAATTTACTAAAGATAAGACGATGAGTGCCGCAACTGATATCATGGAACTGAAGGACATCGACCTGGAAAAGGCCTCGGCGGTGGAACGCGTCCGCTGGGCGGCGGCACGGTTTGGGGACGAGCTAATCATGACCACGAGCTTCGGCACTCACTCTGCGGTGATGTTGCACTTGGTCACGTCGGTGGTCCCGGACATTCCGGTGGTTTTCATCGATACTGGTTACCTGTTCCCCGAGACCTATCGTTTTGCGGCCTCTTTGACGGAGCGCTTGAACCTGAACATAAAGAAGTACCAGGCCAAGATTTCGGCGGCCGAGCAGGAGGCTCTTTACGGCAAGCTTTGGGAAAACGGTGAGGAAGGACTCAAGAAGTACGGTCTCATCAACAAGGTCGAGCCGATGGATCGGGCTGTGCGCGAGTTGGGCGCCAAGGCTTGGTTAGCGGGCTTGCGTCGTTCCCAGGGAGCGACGCGCAGCGAGCGTCCCGCGTTGCAGGTCCAGAACAAGATGACCAAGGTTTACCCGATCATCGACTGGGACAACCGGAAGATGCACGAGTACCTGACCGCCAACGACTTGCCGTACCATCCCTTGTGGGACGAAGGTTATGTCTCATTGGGGGATTGGCACAGCACTTCCAAGTTGATGCCGGGCATGGTGGAAGCGGATACCCGTTTTGGCGGAGTCAAGCGCGAGTGCGGACTGCACGAGCTTTCCGGTCAATCCGACTTCCAGATTTAGGTCCCGCCTGTTTCAGTTTCCTGATTTTCGGAGGTCGACGCGGTTAAGTACGTGTCGGCCTTTTTTTATAGTTGGGAACTGCGGACGAGGTGGAACTCGTCCCTCCTTATTTAGCTCGGGCACGAAAAAACCGCTCTCCGATTTGGATGAGCGGTTTATGAAAGTGTTTATGGTGGAGGAGCTTACGCCTTTTCAACGAGACCGGCCTTGATCGCCTTCACGCTTACCCACATGCGCTTTACTTGGCCGGACGCGAGGCGAACCTTCACGCGCTGCACGTTTGGACGGAACTTACGCTTGGTAGTCTTGGTTACGTGCGTGCCGATGCCGCCGCTCTTCTTGGACTGACCTTTGCGGTGGATGATAGAGCCAGTAGTTGGACGTTTGCCTGTGATTGCGCAGATTCTTGCCATGTCGGAAATTGGTTGAGAAACGGGGAAGAAATGGTTCGGGAGGGGCCTTGGCAAGAACCAAATCGAATTATTTGGGATTGGTCGCTGCGTTTTGTGGTCAGGCACGTATCGCGGAGAGGGCTTGGAACTTTTGCCCCATCATTGCTGGGTGCATCAACTCCTTGAGCTTCTGACGGATAGGAGCGAGGGCGGGGAGGTTCGGGTCGAACGCTTTTTGCAGGAAAGCGGGGGCCCGGTGGACGATGAAGGATTCTTGGCTTTGCAGGGAAAGCTCGCGAAAGGAGGCGTTCTGGAGTGCGTTTTCGAGATGATCCCAGCAAATGTGGTGAGTAATGTCGATGGATCCGGGCGCCTCCAGGATATTAGGCAATTGCTTGTGGCGGTAGTAGCCGCGGGCGCTCCCCTGAGGCGTGTCGCATGCGAGGGAGCTCCAAGTCTTTCCGTAGTCGAAGGCGACAAATGCTCCGTTCCACTTTTGGGAGAGAATGCTTCGAGCCAGGGCTAGGGAGCCCGTGGGGAGAT
Source organism: Pelagicoccus enzymogenes (assembly GCF_014803405.1). Classification (NCBI taxonomy): domain Bacteria; kingdom Pseudomonadati; phylum Verrucomicrobiota; class Opitutia; order Puniceicoccales; family Pelagicoccaceae; genus Pelagicoccus; species Pelagicoccus enzymogenes. Next base: position 369,664 of record NZ_JACYFG010000002.1, on the reverse strand, counting down.
CGACGGTGTAGTTTGTCGGCAGCTCGGAGGGAAGGCGCTCTATATAGTAGAGAGCTTCGGCGCTGGGACTAGCGCGAGGGGTCCAGCTGAATCGGTCGCCTTGCATTTGCACGCCGTACTCGACCCAATTGCTTCCGTCGAAGCGAACTTGGCGAAAGGCTTGAGCGTCGAAGAGCTCGTTGGAGAAAACGACTGCGTTGGCGGGGATTTCGATTTCTTGGCCGATTCCGACGGTGGTGACGGATTGAAACGGGGAGGCTTCGGGCGAGAGTAAAGTTCCGCCCGGCTCTGCTCCTAGCTCGACCCAGTCGGTTTGGGCGGGGGAGAGCCCCGCTTTTTCCAGCAACGCGCTCGATGCTTCGACCACGATCTCCGCGAAGGCCTCCTTGAGGCTGAGCGACGTATAGAAGTCGGATTGTGGATTTTTTCCGACGCGGCGCTTTTTTTTGCAGTAGTAGCCGTGTTGGGGGTGGTAAAGGGCTGTCTCGATGAAAACGGGGAGTTCGATAAAACCGTTCGCGTCGGCTCGATCGGCAAGGGCGGCGATGATTTCGGGAGACTGTTTTGGCGATTCGCTCATCGGGGAAAGTTTGACGTTTGGCAACGAGACAGATCTCGCCGCGGGAGTCACGCACTTTGATTGGACTCTATTATTGTTGCGGGAGCGGGTACGAGTCGTAAAGCAGTGAGGCAGCATGCTATTGGCCATCGAAAGCTCCTGTGACGAATCAGCCCTCGCTCTTTTCGAGCGCGGCGTCGGCCTGCGTGGCGAGTGGATCAGCAGCCAAGTGTCATTGCACGCTGAATACGGTGGCGTGGTTCCTGACTTGGCCAGTCGCGAGCATCTGAACAATTTCGCCCCGCTGCTTGAGGCAGCTCGCCGGGAGGTCGGTTTTGAAGGCGTTGACGAAATCGCGGTAACGACGGGGCCGGGCCTAGCGGCTTGCCTGGCGATGGGACTAGCGGTTGCCAACGCGCTTTCGCTAGCGTGGAAAGTCCCGGTTTTCGGCGTGAACCATCTGCGAGCGCACGCCCACTCGCCTTTCGTTTCCGTCTACGAGGAGCAGCCTGCGGCTTTCGATCATCGGCTAGCGGACGAATTGCTTCCGCATCTGTCTCTCATCGTTTCAGGGGGGAACACGATTTTGGCTCGAATCGAAAAGGACCGAAGCCTTTCCATCCTAGGGCAAACGATCGACGATGCGGCGGGAGAGGCTCTGGACAAGGGCGCGAAGCTGCTGGCGCTGGGTTACCCGGGAGGGCCGAAACTGGAGAAGCTCGCGGTTGGCGGTGATGTGAAAGCCTATCAGTTTCCACGAGGTTTGGTGGGCAAGCCGCACTTGGACTTCAGCTTTTCTGGCTTGAAGACGAGTTTACGTTACCAAGTCGAAAAAATGGGCCCAGAAGCGGCTGGAGCGGATATCAACAACCTTTGCGCGTCCTACCAAGAAGCCGTAGTGGATGCATTGATACGCAAGAGCGACAAGGCATTGAAGCGTGGTGACTACAAGAGTATGGGGCTTTCGGGTGGCGTTTCCAACAATAGCGTGCTGCGGGCTCGTTTCGAATCCCTAGGAAAGAAGCGAAGGGTGCAGAGCCTTTTGGCGAAGCGTTGCCACACCGGCGACAATGCCGGAATGATCGCTTTCAGCCATGTATTTGAAAAGCAATCACGTGGAGCGGAGCTGCTTGATATCGCGCCTAGCTTGCCGCTCGACGCGCTTGCGTAGCTGGACGCCTTGACAAGGAGGGGGGCTGCAACGAGGAGCGAGTGGAGGATTCGTTAATCGGGCCCCTCGGGATGTCGCGCATCCGTCGAAAGGGCCGTGGCTGACGCGTTTTGCCTACTCGGTCTCAGGCTGTTTCGCGACTTTCTTCGCTACCTTTTTTGCGGCTTTTTTGGCAGCCTTCTTTACTGCCTTTTTCGCCGCTTTCTTGGCTGCCTTCTTAGCTGCCTTTTTCGCGGGCGCTTTCTTGGCGGGCTCTTTTTCTACCGAGGTGTCCGGAGCGGGTGGCTTTGGAGCGTCGGAAGCCTTCTCCTTGGGCTCCGCTTTGGGCGCTGTCGCTCGTTCGGCGGCTTGGGGCTCCGGAGTTTTCGGCGCGGGCGATTCGTTTTGCGGCTGAGGCTTGTTGCCCGTGTGTTCTGAGCGTTGTGGGCGCTCGCCGGAAGCTTGGCGGTTTTCGCGTTGTTTTTCGCCGGAGGAATCCGAGTCGCCTTCGCGTCGATCTCGACCGCGCCCGCGCCCGCGACGGCGGCTGCGCTTGCGATTGCGGCGTTCGTCTGGATTCCCGTCGTCTTGTTGCTTGTTTTCGCGCCCGTCTTGGGGGGCGTTGTGGGACGGCTTGTCTTGCGTTTCGGAGCGATCGCTTCGCTCGCCGCGGTCGTCACGCTGCGGTTTTTGCGGGCGCTCGGGTGTTTCGTCCACCTCGGCGGGACGGTTTTTGAGGTAGGCTTGAAGATCGAAATCCTCCGCTCCGAACGCTTTTACGATTTGAGTGAAGGCACGGAAGTAGGGGTTCTGAGTGTCGGAAAGGAGGGAGTAGAAGATGGTTTCCGAAGGCAGGACTTGGCAGCCCATGCTGCGCAGCGCGTCGAGCACCGGCGCTTGGTCTTCCGGGCGGCGAGCTCCGAGGCAGTCGCTGAGGAAGGTGGTGTCGATGTCTTCGTCGGTGGCTTGCAGGCCGGTTTGGTAGACGCAGATAGGCGTTTCGAGGCCGACGATGAGAAGATTGTAGATTTCCTTTTCGCGCAGGAATCGATCGAGGCCGGTCGCTCCGAGGGCGGAGAAGGTTTGCTTGCTGAAGACCCGCGGGTTGCGGGCGAGCTTGAAAAGTTCGCTGTTGGTGCGGCCCAGCTTTTCGGGCGCTTGCTCCGTGAACAGGGTGAGGATCTTCAGGCAGCGGGCGGCTTCGATGGCGAAGGCGGCGCGTTTCTTGAAGGTATCCTTGTCGCTGATGGCGTCGATGAAGACGTCTTGGGCGTCGATTACGAGCAGGGCGACGGAGTCTAGGATTTCGGGGCGAACCTTGCGGTTTAGTTGCATGCCAGGTTGGTATCGGTTGAGTTGCGGAACGGTCTCGTCCCGTAAGAGCCTGACCTTAAAGAGCATTCTCCGCGCATAATCAATCCGAAGACCGAAAATTTTCTAGCCAGTTTGGCTCGGTGAATAATAGTGGGTGGCTTATGGAATGGCATATCACCCCTATCGCTCGTAAGTCTTTTCACTCCCACGTGGAATTTGCGAAGGATGACGCGATCGCGTGCGCTTTGGTGAAGACCGAGGAGGGCGAGTTGGTGCGGGTGGACGTGCTCATTTCCGAGGCCAACAAGGTGGAAATGCCAGGCAAGGTGTTGTGTCGCTGGACTCAGAAGTTCAAGCCGAAGCCTACGGATGGGAAGGAAGAGGAGGAGGCCCTGAAGCTGACGGCGGACAACTTGTTCATCAGCTTTTTCGAGGGGGAGGAGGAAGGCACGCTTTCCGAGGAGAATGCGGAGCTGAAGCATTTCCTCGGTCTGATGCTGGAGCGTCGCCGCGTGCTCAGGGTCAAGGCGCGGACGCGGAAGTATACGCGCTATGTGCACCGACCGTCCAAGCGGGAGTTTCTGGTGCCGGCGGTGGACTTGGATCCGAAGTTTTTCTTGGAGAACGAAGAGAAGCTCGCCTTCCTGGTTGACGGAGCGGACGGGGACGAGGATGCGTCTGCTTCCGAAGACGTGGACGAGGGCGAGGGTAAGGCCGAGTCCTAGGCTGTCTCTCTTTTTTCTCTCTTCAGCGAAGGTCCAGCAAGGCGGCGTTCACGAGCAGCGCGGCGGCTTTTTGTTGTCGGCTGGATTGGCAGGGTGGCTGATGGGCGAGGGAAGCGAGTTCGCGTAGTAGCTCGATGGCCTGCGTTTGGCAAACGGGCTGGCGAGCCGCCTTTTCGAGTTCCGACGAAAGCGCCCGGAGCGCCTCGGCGAGGTTGCGGTGAGGCGAAGAGGGGGCGGAGGGCTGTCGGCAGTAGCGGAAGCGCTGGACCTTGGCCTTCAGGGCGTAGGCCAGCACTTGCTGGCAAAGAGAATTGAGCGTAGGTTCTCGTCGGTGGGGCGGATCTTCGGGTAGCGAAGGTTGGCGTAGGGATGAGGGATTGGCTAGGTTTTGCATCGTTGTAAGTTTCGGTTGTTCAGAAGCTTGGTTTGGAAAACGAAAAACGCCCGAGGCGTGGAAGCCTCGGGCGTTTTTAAGAAAGTGATGGTTGTCGGATATCGTTTAGTATCGACGCATGCCACCGGCCCGAAGCGTGTTTGCTTTGGTCATCATAATGATGGTGGTGGCGGTGATGGAGTTCATCGAGTCTGCGGGGAAGCTAGATCGTCTGGCTGATCTGTCAAGGCGAGGCTTGCGAGTGGAGCGCATCTGCGTGAGCCTTCTGCTCGTAAGCTCTCAAAGTGAACCGGAAAAGCTTCCTCAAGCAAATTACCCCTTTGTTGATATCGCTCGTGGTGATGGGCGGCTTGTCCTTGATGGTGCGGAAGTTCGAGCGTGAGGCGCCGCGTCCTTTTGACCGCTTGATTGTGGAAGTCTTGCCGGAGTTGCCGGACTTGACGGGGCGTCCGCAGGAGTTGATCGAGCGATTGGAACTTGCCCACGGCAATTTGCATGTGGGCGAGCTGCAGCGGGAGGCCTTGGTCGAGCTTGCGTACCTCTATCATGCGAACGGTTTCTTCTCGCAGGCCGAATCCTGCTACCTTGGGCTGGAATCATTCGAGACCGAAAACCCGCGATGGCCATATCTCTTGGGCATTCTGAAGCTGGACCGCCAGGATCAAGCTGTCACGGCGACGCATTTCGCTCGGGCGATCCGGCTAGATCCGACCCATTCCCTGGCCTACCTTAGGTTGGGAAACGCTTATTTAAAGGGCGGACTGCTTGAGGAAGCGGAAACGGCGTTCGAATATCGCTTGCTTGGTTCGCCGCGGGACGCCTGGGGGCGGGTCGCTATGGGGCGCGTCTCCATCGCGCGAGAGGACTGGAGCGCCGCTCGAGATTGGTTGGAGCAAGCGAAAGACCAGAGGCCGGAGCTGGGGATTGTCTATGACTTGCTCCCGGAGGTGTATTTGGAGACTGGAGACGTGGAGGCTGCGAAAAGCTTGCGGCGAGAAGGGGAGGCTTTGGACCTCGTGTACGAGATGAGCGACGAGCATCTCTTGTTCTTGCAGGACTATTGCTACGATGCGGACCTGTTGCTTCGCTTCGCCCGAGAGGCCCGCTCGCAAACCGATTTCGACCGAGCCTTGGAATTATTGCAACGGGCTGTTGCGCTCAACTTGGACAATAAGGACGCGTTGGCGGAACTGGAGAAGTTGATTGTCGAAATCGAAGGGCAACCTCCGAACTAGGGCGCGGCGAAGCCAAAAAAAGATCTTCGCCCGGTAGGCGAAGATCCAAAGAGGAAGAGCTGATTTGGGTAGCGATTCAGAAGTAGCTGCGGAAGGCGGCCCAGAACGTGACTCCTTCTACTCCGAGCCCGGGAGCTCCGTCGATCGATTCGTATTCGACGCCAGTCATGATCTTAACGTAGTCGTCTTCGATGTAGTAGTTGAGTCCTGCGTAAAGCGTGTGGTTGGTGTCGCCGGAGCCTGTTCCCACTCCGTCGTTGCGAGCGACGCGACGTAGTCCACGGCTGCTGCTGCTCTTGGGAACGCCTGTCTGGTCGGTAGAGTGGCCGTACTGGTAGCGAAATGCGGCTTCGAGCTTGCCGGTAATGTAGAAGCTCGGAACGACGACGAAGCCGTAGATGTCTTCGCTGCCCTCGTTGCCGTAGGTGACGTTCGCAAGCACGTTAACGTCGCCGTAGGTACGGTTGTAGGTGAGCGAGGTGGCCCAGTCGAAGTCGAAGACGGATTGGTCGTTGGCGGAATCGTCTGCGTAGATGAAGTCAGCAGTTACGCTTCCCTCCATTGCGTCGAACTCAACGCCTGCCTGGAAGGCAGTACCGTCGGACCAGCCTGCCAAGGTTTCCGAATCGCTCTCGGTGGAGAAGATTCCAAAAACGTAGTTAACGTCGTTCTTTTCGCCGTTGAGTACGATGCCGGTTGGGCGAAGGCTGCCGAAGCGGTTGTTGATGTTGCTGCGTTCGACCGTCTTGATCTTCTTGGAAGAGACCCGTTCTTCGCCGCCGAAGAGAACCTTGTAGCGACCGTAGCCGATGCTTGCCTCGTCGAAACCGAAAAGGCCGTCCTTGCTGTAGTCCACATAGAGCTCGTCGAAGCTGCTGTAGCCGATGCTCGTGTCGCGGAAGCCGCCCTTTTCGAAGTTGGCGCGGCCGAGAGCCTTGAAGCCGTCGAGGAACTTGACGGATACGCCAGCGCGGAGGCGTCGCAGCTCGTCGCCGTTTCCGCTGAAGTCGTTGCCGGCGCTCTCGCCGTCCGAATAGTTCCACTGTTGGTGTACGCGACCAAAGAACTTAACCTCCTGGATGGAGGGATTGTTTTTGTCCGAGTAGACTTTACCCATGGATTTAAGGGTGTCAGCCCAGCTGCTTTCTCCGTCGGCCGCTGAAGCGGTTGGGACGGACAAAATGATGCCAGCTGCTAGCGCTGTGATTACGAGGTCTGTGAGTTTGTCCATGGATTCGTTGATGAGCCTGTTTTTTTTGATTGGGCAATCCGATAACTCGAAAACTACACAAACGTAACGCGGCCGTAACAAAAAGGGCGGAAATCTAGGGAAAATCCTTCAATGTCACAGAAACGAATCGCAGATGTCACAAAGGAGCTGACGCTGTAACATTGTTATTCGTGTGTCATTCGCGCCTTTCTGAAACCAGCTGGAGCGGATCTGAGCGCTCTGTCATGGGGCATTGGATACCGTTGCGAAGCCGATAATGGGAGTAATGTTACGACGAGGTTACGGAAGTGTTACGGCCAAGTGAAGAGTTCGTCCGGGCGACAGAATCCACTCGCTAAGCGGGGATCGGGTCTATTCGTCTGCTGTCGTAATCAGTCCAAATGTCGGCTGCTCGGCTTTTCAATAAGCATGCCGCTGATGCAGTGGTCTGAAACCTCTTACAAACAAGTTGTACTACAGAAATGAAAACTAAGGTCTCTAAAACTATCTCCCTGAAGCTTGCCGCTTTGGCGCTCGCTTTCGGTATCTCAGGAAATGCGTTCGCAGCTGAAAAAATCGTAATCAAGGGTTCTGATACTCTCGGAGCTAAAATGGTGCCGCAGCTGGCTGAAGAATTTAAGGCAATCAAGGCCAAGCAAGGAGTTGAAGTTATTTTCGAGATCGCTGCGGAAGGGTCTTCTACAGGTGTGGCTGCTGTCATCGACGGCACTGCGGACCTTGGCATGTCTTCCCGTGAAGCCAAGAAGACTGAAGAGTCCAAGGCTCTTCTGAAGGGCGTCAAGATGACTCCGATCGAAGTCGCCAAGGATGGTATCGCTGTCGTAGCTAACGAGAAGAATCCCATGGATGGAATCACTTCTCGCGAAGTAGAAAAGATCTTCACCGGCGATGTGGAAAACTGGAGCTCGATCAACGGGGTTTCCGGCGACATCTCGATTTACACCCGCAACACATCCTCTGGCACTTATGCGGTATTTCAGCAGATGGCCCTGCGCAAGCGCGACTATGCCCCCGCTTCCCAGAAGATGGCAGGCAACGAGCAAATCGCTTCCGAAGTTGCCAAGAACCCGAACGGAATTGGCTACGTGGGCCTCGCCTACCTCAGCACGCCAGGCATCAAGACGCTCCCTGTTGATGGAATTACTCCAGAAAAGGCAAGTTACCCATTCGCTCGTCCGCTCTACTACTATTACAACGGCAACTCAGAGATGCGTCCCATCGTCAAGGAGTTTGTCGACTTCTGCTTGAGCAAGGAAGGCCAGAAGATCGTCAAGGACGTGCACTTCATTTCCATACTCTAGAAGAGGTCTCCGAATTGCAATTTGGCGGCGTTCTCGAGCTCCTTTGAGGACGCCGTCTTTTTTGGGCAGCCTCTGTCGAACGACGCGCAATCGTGTTACGAAAACGGTTTGCGATTGAACTCGATTGTACCTGTAACAGCACTGACTGTCTCAATCCTCCAAGCACATGACCAACGAAGCACAGACCAATCGCTACGATTTGCACTCTCGCAGGAGGCGCTTCCTCGGCCTGGACAAGGACCAAGCCCTCAAGGGCCTTTTTGGCGGTAACGCCTTGGCGTCTATCATCGTCCTCGCCCTGATTACCTTCTTCCTTTTCAAGGAGGGATCTGGCTTCTTCGGTCAATACCGACACGAGATCGAGCTCTACAGGGAGTCTGGGCTCGAGTACGTCGAGATTATGAAGCAAGAGAGCTCTGCGTTCACTGAGCTCAACAAGTATCTCAATTCCATCAAGAGCGAGCATGCCACTCTCTTGCGAGATCAGGGAATACCGTTTTCTGAAGCGAAGGCGGAAATGGCGGCTTACGAAGACTTCATCTACGACTTCGAAGACTTGGGATATCCGCTTCGCGAATATGTGCTCGAGATGAACGAGGTGGCGATCGGGGCTCGAAACATGTTCGTGGAGGCTGCCAATTACCGCGAGCACCGGGAAAACCTTCTCGAGCTGGGCCGAGTGCAAGAAGCCGCGGAAGTGGAAGTCTTGGACGTGGATCTCAGCATGTTCGTTGGAATGATCAGGGAAGGGGAGTCGGACTTCATCGCGATCAACGACAAGCTGGAAGCTGGAATCCGTGAGCTCACCAGCGATCTGCCGACCATCGGGGTCGAGAGCTTGGACGAAAAAATGCAGCGCTTCCGGCAGCTCGCCCTCATGTTCGTCGATGAGATGGATGGTTACGAAACGAGACTTGCCGAGTGGAGTCCGGATGAACCCGTTGGCATGTCAACGGCCTTCACCTCGTTCGTTTTCGGTAAGGACTGGGTCACCAATTCCTCGATTCAGGACTGGTACGGAATCCTTCCGCTATTCACAGGATCTCTGCTTGTGGCGTCGATCGCCATGGTCATCGCCATTCCGTTGGGAGTGGGAGCTGCCATTTACATCAACCAAGTGGCCACGCCCGCGGAGCAAAACTTCATCAAGCCATACATCGAATTCATTTCCGCGATACCGTCCGTAGTGATCGGCTTTTTCGGCATCGCCGTGTTCGGGGAGTTTGTCCGTCAAGCTTCCGGATGGGCTATTTTCTCGGGCTTCGACATGTTTCCGATCAGCGAGCGCCTAACGGCTTTCACGGCCGGTTGCTTGCTCGCCCTGATGGCTATCCCTACGATTTTCACCTTGGCCGAGGACGCTATCAACAACGTGCCCAAGGCTTTCAAGGAAGCTTCGCTGGCCATGGGCGCGACCCGCTTGCAGACGACGATGCGTATCATCGTGCCGACCTCGCTTTCCGGCATCATTTCCGCCGTGCTCCTGGGCTTTGGCCGAGTGATTGGCGAAACGATGGTGGTCTTGCTCTGCGCGGGAAATCGCATCGAGATTCCCGATTTCACCCATGGTCTGGGGGCCTTTTTCGAGCCAGTGCATACGATGACGGGCATCATCGCTCAGGAGCTTGGCGAAGTCGTTAACGGAAGCATCCACTACCGGGCTCTTTTCATGGTCGGCATGGTGCTCTTCCTACTCTCTCTCCTAATCAACTACCTGGCGCAGAAGATCGTTCTGAAGTACCAGATTTCTCGAGGCTAAGGCAGAACGATGTCAGCAACCGCCACAGTACGCAAGAGCCGCCCACAAGAAGGGCTCGGCTTCCACAAGAAACCTTCCAAAGCCAAGTCCACGGAGAAAGCGGTCTTTTGGCTTTTTCGCCTGAGCACTTACTTCATCCTGCTCTGCGCCTCGGTTATCTTTCTGACGATTTTCTACAAAGGAAGCCAGACGGTGTTCCAAACGGAGTTTCCCTTCGTGAATGTGGAATTCCTCACCGAGGCTCCCCAGACTTTGCACGTTTTCGAGCACGAAGGTGAGAAGTACGAGCTGAGCGATACGAATTTCCGAGCTTTCGAGGAGGAGAAGGGCCTCGAGATCGATACGGTCACCTACGCGTACTCGGGAGGCGGCATTTGGCCCTGTATCGTGGGCACGGTGTTGCTTGTCTTGGGCGCCATGGCGATCGCCCTGACGCTGGGCGTGCTCAGCGCCATCTTCCTCAGCGAGTACTCGAAGCCAGGCAAGACCTTGAATACGATTCGACTTTCCATCCTGAACTTGGCGGGAGTCCCTTCCATCGTATTCGGAATTTTCGGGGTCGGCTTCTTCGTGTTGGCTGCTCCCCAGTTCGCGTTCCAGCAGGACGCGGCCGCTACCTTCACGGAGTTGGGCAATACCGGCTTCTACTACAAGTTTGGCTGGGGCGTCTCGCTGTTGGCGGGTTGCTTCACCTTGGCGTTCATGGTGTTGCCCGTCATCATCTCGGCGAGCGAAGAGTCCTTGCGGGCGATTCCACAAGGATTGCGCGAAGCGTCCCTGGCATTGGGGGCCAGCAAGTGGACGGCCATTCGCACCAACGTCTTGCCTTACGCGATGCCGGGGATTTTGACCTCCTCCATCATCGGTGTGGCTCGGGTCGCGGGTGAAACCGCTCCGATCATGTTTACGGCGGCCTATGCGATGCGCGACCAGCTTCCATGGGAAGGCCTGGAGAAATGGTCCGACTTTTTCTTCCAGGGCGTGATGGCCCTTCCGTATCACATCTACGTAGTGAGCGCCAAGATCCCGCAAAACGAATACACCGAGCGCATGCAGTACGGCACTGCCTTTGTGTTCCTGGTTATCGTAGCTGGTATCGCTCTTGCTTCCATCCTCCTAAGAATCCGCATGCGGAAAAAATATCGCTGGTAAAATGGCACTCGTTAAAGACAATCCATCCGTAACTACTTCTCCCAAGACTACTTCGTCCATGGCCAACGAAAAGCCTGAACCCAAACGCCCGCTCATTCGCGTCTCCGATTTCGACTTCTATTACGGGGAGAAGCAGGCTCTCTTCGATATCAACATGGATATGCGGGAGAACGAGGTCACCGCGTTCATCGGCCCGTCCGGTTGCGGCAAGAGCACCTTGCTTCGTTGCATCAACCGCATGAACGACCTCGTCGAAGTGGCCCGCATCGGTCGCGGCAAGATCGAGGTCAACGGCGCCGACATTTACGATCCGCGCGTCGATACCATCGAGCTCCGCAAGCGCGTCGGCATGGTTTTCCAGAAGTCGAACCCCTTCCCGAAGTCGATCTACGAAAACGTGATCTACGGCTTGCGCATCCAAGGCATCAACAAGAAGTCCACCTTGGACGAAGCGGTTGAGCGCTGCCTCAAGGGAGCTGCTCTCTGGGACGAAGTGAAGGATCGTTTGGATACCAGCGGCCTCAGCCTTTCCGGTGGCCAGCAGCAACGCCTTTGCATCGCCCGCGCCCTCGCGGTCGAGCCGGACATCCTCCTCATGGACGAGCCGTGTTCGGCGCTCGATCCCGTGGCAACCGCCAAGGTGGAAGAGTTGATTCACTCCCTGAAGAGCGAGTACACCATCGTGATCGTGACCCACAATATGCAGCAGGCGGCTCGCGTTTCCGACAAAACGGCATTCTTCTACTTGGGCAAGCTCATCGAAATGGCCAAAACGGACCAGATCTTCATGAGCCCGAAGAACGAGCAGACCGAAGCCTACATCTCGGGTCGTTTCGGTTGATCGGCCTGATTGAAACTCCGATTCTCCATCCTCCTCCAACTTTCACTGTCCTCTAGAAGTCGAGTACCCCTTGGGGGCTCCCATTTCTCGTATACTGATTTATGAAGCGCTATTTCCACGAAGAGTTAGAAGACGTTAGGTCCCATCTCATGCTGATGGGCGAAAAGGCCATCGCCAACGTCAACCTCGCGATGCGCGCGATGCTCGACTCTGACCTAGCGACCGCTCAGAAAGTACGGGCGGCGGACGATCGCATCGACGAGATCGAAAAACAGATCGATGACGAGGTTGCTCGCTACATCGGTTTGCGCGCGCCGGTTGCCCGCGACCTTCGCCTGCTCTTCGTAGCGATCAAGGCCAGCCATGACTTGGAGCGAGTGGGGGATGAGGCGACCAGTATCGCCAAGCGCACGGCCAAGATTCTCAAGACAGGTCGCTCCATTGACGATCTGGGCCGACTGCCGCGCATGTGCGAGCTGGCGGTAGGCATGCTCAAGGATGCGCTGCATTGCTTCATCGACGAAGATTCCAGCCGAGCGATCGCCATCTCCGAGCGGGACAAGGAAGTGGACTCGCTCAATCGCGAGAACTTCCGCTATTTCCTTGGCCTCATGAAGGACAACACGGCCTTGGTCGATTTCGCCACCGAGATGGTTTTTATCTCCAAGTCGATGGAACGCATCGCGGACCATGCCCAGAACATCGCGGAGGAGGTGTACTACCTCCTGACCACGCAATCGCTCAAGGAAGTGATTGCCGAGAAAAAGTAGCAGTAGCCCGCGGAGTTCAGGCTTTACCGCAGCTGCGGCTTCGCTGCACTGTGAGCGGCGAATGAAGTCCGCTCATGTCCATTTGCTTTCTGCAGCTCTCGCCGAGTTAAAGGGAATCGGGGCGGGTTTGAGTCGCAGGCATCCGCCGATTCGCGTCCTGGACATCGGTTGTGGCCATGGCCAGCTCATGATCGACCTAGCTGAGCATTGGTCGCGCTCTGCAGCTTCGCTACCGGAGCTGCAGATCTACGGCTTCGAGGTCTACGACCATCGGGCGGGAATTCCCGGTTTTGCGGAGAGCTTGATTGATCGCCTTTCCCGTGCTGTGAGGGAGGTGGCTTGGGACGACCGCGTTCGCTTTGCTGCAGCGGGTGATCCTTGGCCCTTCGAGGAAAGCTTCTTTGACCTCGCGATTTCCAACCAAGTGCTCGAGCACGTGAAGGACCTAGGGGCTTTTTTCGCCCAAGAGCTTAGGGTGCTGCGGCAGGGAGGGAGTAGTGTACACTTTTACCCTTCGAAAGAGTCGTTGGTCGAACCGCATTGCGGCGTCCCTTGGGCCCATCGGGTAGATCGCGATGGCTTGTTGCGCTGGCTAAGATCCTGGAGTCGCTTGCGAATCGGCAAGTTTCCGCATTACCGCCGCTCTCGCGGCAGCACGCTGCATGGGTTTTGCGAGGAGTTTTTCGACTACCTTGGCCGCTACGTTTTTTTTCGCCCGAACAGCGAGATTCGCTCCCTTGCGCTTGAGGGGGCGAGGAAGGCGGGATTTGGATACCAGTGGGACTTGCTAGGGCGAGGCTTGCGGGATGAATGGGAATTGTTTCCGTACTCTTATTGCGAAGGGCTTTCGCGGCGCAGCCTGTTTGCCGCCCTAAGCTGCAGCACCTTGGTGCGGCGCTTTTAGTTTGGAGGCTGGGCTGGTAGAAAGCGCCGCAGAAAACCTTGCCTAAGCTCGCTTGCATTAGCCAGTGTAGCTAGCCCCAATACCTTTCTTGAATTTCAATGAAGTCATCTTTGTTCCTACCCCTGTGCGCCATTCTCGGCGCTTCCATCAGTTTTTCCAGCTCCGCTCAGGATGCGGCGGTTTCTCCGGACAGCGCGGCTGCTCAGGAACGTTCCTCGGCAGCGGACCCTTCGGATCGCGAAGCCTTGGTCGCCAAGATTGCCGCCTTGCTGAAGGACGTGGAAGAAAACGGCGCGAGCTTGGAGAAGCTGGATCAAATCGGTGACTTGTATTTGCAAGGTGGAGACGCCCAAAGGGCGATTCTCGTTTTCGAGAAGGCCATTCAGGAGTTCGGGGGGAGCGAGGAGCTTTTCGTGAAGGTCGCGCGGGTCATGCAGATCGTAGGAGGGCCTGAGCATGCAGTGAACGCCCTCGCCCTAGGCCTCGAGAAGTTTCCCGATTCGGAATTGCTAACCTATGAAATTGGCAAGGCCTACATCGGCCTCGACAAGCCTTACGCGGCGATCTCGAATCTCAAGAAGGTCATCCAGCTTTCGCCGGAAAAGGAGTCCTATCGCTACCATCTAGCCGATGCTTACCGCTTGCAGAAAAAATGGGAGGAATCCTCAAAAATCGTAGAAGACCTGATAGCCAAGGACACGGAGATTCTCGAAGTCTACCTCATGAAAGGCGATCTTATGCTCTCGCAGGGCGAGCACCGGGACGGGGTGAGGTTCTTGGAGGATTTGCTGGAGGAGCATCCGGATTCGCAAAGCGTGAAAAAGGTGCTCGTACATGCGTATCAGCTTTATGCATACGCTGAATCCGAGTCAGGGCGTTTGAGCCGAGCGGTTCGCAGCATCCGCAGCGCTTTGGAAGTCGAGCCGAAGAACAATGAATCGCTCTTGGCGCTCGCTAATTTTCTCAACCAGCTCGGCGAGTACGAGGAAGCGGAAACGACCTTCAAGTCCCTGCTGGAGGAGAACCCCAACTACCTTGACGCTTATGTTTTCTATGGCCGCATGCTGGAAGCGCTCGATCGCACCCAGGAGGCGGCGGCTCAATACCAGAAGGGGCTGTCGCTAGCCAGAGACTTGGGCGTAGAAGGGGCGATCACCGCCTTCCGCCAGTTGTTGCGCATCAAGTAACCAGCGGGCCTGCAACGAGACCCATTAGCGGGCTTTGCCGGTGAGTTCGAAACCGGCAATTTCATGGTCGAGGCTTTCGGAATCGCTCTGGAAAACGATGGCGAACTGGCCGGACAAGTCCTTGTTCTTGGGGTTGTAGAAGTTGAAGACGTAGTGCCAGAGGCGGCGCTTGTCTTTGTTGTCCTTGTCGGTGGGCTGACCCATGACCACGGAAATGTCTGCCAAGGTCGGAAGCGGCACCCCGTCCAAGGTATCCCGGCTCATGGCGGCGGTGGCGCTTTTGCGCAGCTTGTTGATCTTGGCCTTCCCGAGGCTGCGGAAGAGCTCCACGATGAAATCTTCAGGGATCGCCTCCAGCAGCTTTTCGTCGAAATCGATTTGGGTGAGCAGGCCGTCTTGGAAGCGGGTGCGGAAAATGATGCTGAAAGGGGTGCCGTCCTCGGTTTGCATCTGCTTCTCGAAACGCCAGTCCCAGTCTTCTATCCGGGGGCTCTGGGAGACTTCGACGATGCTGCTGGGTTCGGATTCGGTGATGAAGACGAAGTCCTCGTCTCTCACCACCGGTTCGGGAAACTTTAGGGATAGGCCCTTGTCCAGCTCGACGACCACGTGCTTGTCGAAGTCGTGCAGCTGGTTTTTGAAACGGAGCAGCCTCAGGTAGACGCAACCTGAGAGGAAGGAGAGAAGGAGACCGAGGACAAGGAACTGAGCGAGGCGTTTTCTTAGCATTCGTGGGACGAAGGGTCGAGGTTGCGTTGGGCAGCAAGCAGTGGGGTAGGGATTGAGTATTCCCAGACTCTCGCTTTTAGCAAGCATTCAGGGAATCCGCTTGCTTTTTGGCTTCGTAGAAAGAGTTGAGACCAGGAATTGAATCCTGGGTTGCGCGTTTGCAGATTTGGACCGAGGATACTGACTAGCTTTGCCCCTTACGCTTCTCGACTTATCATGAACACCCTTACCCCTTCGCGTCTCGTTTTGTGCATTCTCCTTCTTTGCTGTGGGACGGGAGCAGGCGGGCAGGAGGAGGAACGCCCGATATGGGAGCAGGAGGTCATGCTGGTCTACAGCGATCGCTCGACCGAGTTCAATCGCCTCCGTTCCATTGGAAAGGAGAACAAGCGTTTGTCGCTCTACACCACGGCTCTCGATACCTTGCACGGAAAGGTGCCCGTGGAGGAGGGAGAGAAACCTTACCAGGTGGCCCAGCGGATCTTTCGCTTGATCATCGCGGACAACGACAGCGACGCCATTGGCCTGGCTTCCGCCTACTACAACGCTCGCATCACTCAGTCCAACCCTTACGAGCAGGACATTGCGGAAGCGAAGAAGCTTTATTGGAAGCTTTATGAACGCTGGCCCCAGCGGTTTTTCGGACAGATGGCGTTCGTAAAGTACGCGACGCTGCACATCTACGACGACGATGGGAGCGGGGATGGCGTTTGGCAGCGTATCCAAAATTTGGAGCCGATTGTATCGGACATTTCCATTCCGGAGCTACGGCAAAACGTGCACCGCATCATGGGCGAGGCCTACTTCGGTTTCGAGCTGGATTCGCAGCTCGCCTACGAGCACATGGTGGAGGCCTATCGTTTGGGAATCCCGGTTGGGTCCATCCGCATCGAAGTGCTGGAGCGGATCGCCTCGCTAGGTGAAGAGATCGGAGAGTACGAGCGGGCGTTGCTGGCCTACGACGAATTGGTTCGCTCTGCTCCGCGACATGAGCGGTTTGTAGAATTCGTGGAAGCGGCCCAGCGCTTGCGCAAGCAGGTGGCCCAGCCAACGGCCGAGTAGGGGCGGGAGCAGGCGATTCGCGGGAATTTGAGGATTCGATTTCTGGGGCTTGAGATCTGCGCGTGGATTGCCCAATACCGTGGAATGCCAGATAATCTGCCTTCAGACGAATCGGAGCTCCTTGCCATCAAGTCGCGCTTCGTGCGCGGTCGCAACTTGCTGTACGCGAGGGCCAACTTCAGCCAGCTCTACGTCGACTATTACCTGCACCAGAAAGACAATGCCCTTTCGTTGACTCCGGAGTTCGATGAGCGACTGAAGAGCGCGATCGCGTTGTTCAGCTTGCACTGCATTTCACGTCCGAGGAACGACATTTTGGCGTGGACGGTGAATTTCCAGCAGCCGCTGCATAACCTATTTCTAGCCGGGGACACGGGTACGGGTGACGTGACCGGACGTATTTACACTGAGGGGGTGAAGCAGGCGGAGGAGAACGTTTTCTACCAGGATGTCGTGCGTCGCAACCGCGAACCGCATCGCTCGATCGTCGGTTTCAACGGCCCCGACTTGATCCACGCCGTGGAGGAGTTCTACAAGTTCAGCGAACAGCGTCCGGCTCGCTTTTTCCAATTGGCGCCTGACGAATTCGCCATCTTGGCCGCTCACCCGGACTATGACGAAAATTGGTTCGAATCAGTGACCCTGGAAGACATTCGCCGCATCGAGGAGACCGAGGAGGTGGTGGACCTCGAAACGCGTTTCGTGCGTTGGCATTGCGGTTGCAACCAGGAGCGGATTCTGGGGGCCTTGTCGGCTCCTTTCCAGAGCGACCCAGAGGACCTTTTCCTCGGCGAGGAATTGATCGAGGTCAATTGCCCGCGCTGCGCGGCCAAGCACCGTGTTTCCCGAGAAATGATGGAGGCCTACGTGGCGGACAAGGCCAAGTAGGCGCTGAGCGGGTGGAGCAAGGATCGAAGGAGCCGACGGCCGCGGAGCGGACGTTCCACCCAAAAATCAGCGTTACCCTTTCAGCTTTCTGGAGACGGCTACGATGCCTACGAGGGCGGTCGCTATGAGGGCGAGCGTGGATCCAGTGTCAGGAATGGGCGCTGGGGAATTGGGGTCGCCCTCGAAGATCACGTCGTGCATCTCTCCGCTGCCCCATTGGGCGCCTTGGAAGGAGTTGACGATCACCTGACCGTCGACGTTGCCGCTCGTGAAGGTGAGGTCGGCTAGAGGGGCGAGGATGGAGCCGGTTACCCCGATGCCCACCATGTCGAGTTGAGTGGCTTCGAAGAAGTTGAAGAGGGTCTTTGGGGCGGTGTGGGTTCCGAAGAACCCCATGTTGCTCATCTCGGCAACGGCGCCCGAAACGTTGATCAAGGCTTTTGCTCCGGTGGGCACGAAAATTTCGAAAGTGTGAGCTGCGGCGAGGGTGGCGGCGTCGATATTGAAGATGTTCAGCCCGTCCTCGTTGCCTTCCAGCGTCAGGGTTCCCCATTGCGTCGTTGAGGAGCCGGTTGCGCTGAGGGCGCCCCAGTCGGTGGATTTGGTAAGGAGGGCGGCTTGGGCTGCGTCGAAGTTGAAAGGCAGGTTGCCTTTGCCGAGGTTCGACTGGGTGGTGGAGCCGGCGGCCGAGTGAAGGTTGTATCCGGGGCTGGTGTAGTTTCCGCCAACGTAGATGCTGCCGTTGTACACCTGTCCGCCGCCGGAGCCGTCGAGGTTTCCGCCCACCGTCAGCTGGGCTCGCGCAGGATCGCCAGCTGTACTGGAGTAGCCCACAGAGTAGGAGCCGAAGGTGGCGTTTCCGCCTACTGCTACGCGTCCTTCGGTATCCGAATTCTTCAAGGTTGCGTCGCCCCATGTGACGAGGTTGTAGCCGCCGGCTTCGTCGAGATTTACGTTGATGGCGTGCAGTGACGCGATGGATAAGGTGATTCCGCAAGCGAGGGCGGAGGCTTTGACGATTCGTTGGAGGCTGTTCATGGTGCTCGAGCGAGTTGCGGCTTTTGTTGATAGCCCCATCGGCAGAACTCGATTGTTAATCAAGGGTAAACCCTCCGGAATGTGGCAAAATGAATAATAGTCCCTATCGTTAACTTTGGCGGCTGCTAGATTAGCTCCTACCTGAATCTGGCGCTGGCAGGTCAGAGTTTCTGTCTGAGTACTATTTGCGTTGAGCTTGGGGCGCGTCTGCACTCGGACATTTACAATTTCAGTTTGCCCGCCTTCCATGTGCGCATGCCAAAGAAGAAAGCCACTGCCAAGCGAGCCAAGAAGGCTCCCGCCTCCCCATTGCTTTTTGCGGATACGCAGAAGAGCGCTGACCAGCTTTACGTGGGGGGCTTCACGGTCCCGGATGCTTTTGTCTCCTTCAAGAAAGGCCGCAATTGGTATGCGGTGCTCAACCAGTTGGAGTACGCCCGGGCCTTGAAGGAATCGCGTTTCGACGAGGTGTTGCAACTGGAACTCTGGCTGGAGATGGCGCGGGAAAAGTTCCAGCGAGCGAAAGTGGGATACGCAGAGTTGGTGGCGACTTTGGCGGAAGAGTTCGAGATCGAGAGCTTCAAGGTGCCGGGCGACTTCCCAAGCTCGCTGGCATTCCGCTTGGTGGAGATGGGGGTGAAGCTCGACGTGTGCGAAGGCACTTT
This sequence comes from Pelagicoccus enzymogenes, assembly GCF_014803405.1. NCBI lineage: Bacteria > Pseudomonadati > Verrucomicrobiota > Opitutia > Puniceicoccales > Pelagicoccaceae > Pelagicoccus > Pelagicoccus enzymogenes. The sequence goes on along the minus strand of NZ_JACYFG010000002.1, from coordinate 350,760 downwards.
GTTTCCCAGCCGCGAGAAAAAGAGCGAAGAAGAAATCGCCATGATCCGCGAAGGGAACCGCTGCAGCGCTACGGGCATTCGAGCGGCCGAAAAGGCGATTCGCCAGAGCGTGATCAAGAAGGGCAAGCTTTACTTGGGCGGCAAGGTCCTTAGCTCCGAACGGCTTCGTGGAATCATTGAAGTCGCGTGTTTGGAGGCTGGTTCGCTCTCCATGGATACGATCGCGGCGGGTGGAGACCAAGCTTGCGACCCTCATTGCGCCGGACATGGCCCCCTGCGGGCTAACGAGCTGATTATCGTGGACGTATTTCCACGCGTATCCAAAACTGGATACCACGGCGACATGACGAGAACCTTCCTCAAAGGCAAAGCCAACGAGGCTCAAAAAGGAATTGTGGACGCGGTTTTCAAGGCCCAGCAGGATGCGATTCAAAAAGTGAAGACGGGCGTGAACGGAAAGGACGTGCACGGTTCCGTAGTGGAAACCTTTTCCCGCTTGGGATACGAAACCCGTCGCAGCGAAAATGGGGCGGAAGGCTTCATCCATGGAACTGGACATGGACTTGGGCTAGAGGTGCATGAAGCGCCTCGCGTTTCTATTGTATCCAACAAGCTGAAACGAAACGCGGTGGTGACGGTTGAGCCAGGGCTTTATTATCCTGGGGTTGGCGGTTGCCGCATCGAGGACGTGGTTGCGGTGCGGGACGAAGGTCCCGAGCTGCTGAGCAAGTACCATTACCGCTGGCAGCTGAAATAGTGCCTGAACTCGCGGAAGTTTATTACCATAGTTCGCATTGGAAAGCGGCCCAAGGCGAGCGCTTCCGCTTGGCTTGGTTGCACGACAAGACTCGCTGCGCCAGAGGTTTGGCCTCCGAGGCGCTTGCGGGTAAGCTTTCGTCTTCGACATTGCTCTCTGGATACACCCATGGAAAGCGCATGCTGTTCGCGTTTTCGGGTAGTTGCTTCCTGGAGGTGCATCTTGGAATGACGGGCTCGCTGCATCGGATGGATGTCGATTACGAGGAGCGAAAGCACGACCACCTTGCGTTGAAAAGCGAAGCGTCAACCTTGTTGTTTCGCGATCCGCGTCAGTTTGGAAAGCTTGCCTTGCACGAAACGGAAGGTGGCAAGCTGCCTGATTGGTGGGAGGCCTTGCCCCCGGAGCCGCACGATGTCGCTTTCACGAGCGAGCGTTTCGAAAGCGTTTTGAAGCGAAGGGAAAAGGCGGTGCTCAAAGGGCTCTTGCTGCAGCAGGAATTGTTTCCCGGCGTTGGAAACTGGATGGCGGACGAGATCCTGTGGCGGGCTCGCTTGAGGCCGGACCGGCGATTGGGAAGCTTGAGCCAAGCTGAACGCGACGCGCTCTACCGGGAGCTCCGCTGGGTTTGTCGCGAATCGCTGCGAATCATCGGCAAGGACTACAGCGATCCACCGAAAAGCTGGTTGTTCACGCACCGCTGGAAGGATGGTGGAATTTGCCCGAAGTCGAAACTGCCGCTCAAGCGGGAGACGGTTGCAGGGCGAACGACCTGTTGGTCGCCCGAGGTGCAGCGGTAGTGGGAGGTCGCTTTGTCGCCCGCGGAACGGCCGACCCAACTAGGTATCAAGGGGCGAGGCGTTCGATGGTCCAGCTACCGTCGCTGGCCTTGCGGTAGAAGATACGGTCGTGAATTCTCGACTTTCCGCCCAGCCAGAACTCGATGGTGTCCGGAACGATGCGGTAGCCGCCCCAAAAGGAAGGTAGAGGAACGTCGCCGTCTTTGAACTTGTTCTTCATCTCCTCGAACTTAGCGAGCAAGATGGAGCGGGAGGATACCACGGAGCTCTGTTGCGAAACCCAAGCGCCTAGGCGGCTGCCGAAGGGCCGGCTTGCGAAGTACTTGAGGGACTCGCTGGTGGAGACGCGTTCGACCGAGCCGGTGACGATCACCTGACGCTCCAGTTGTATCCAAGGAAAAAGGACGCAGGTCTTGGGGTTGTGGGCCAGTTGCTTGCCTTTGCGGCTTTCGTAGTTGGTGTAGAAGACGAAGCCTTTGTCGTCATAGGCCTTCAGCAGCACGGTTCGCTGCCAAGGTTGGCCCGTCTCGTCTACAGTCGCCAAGCTCATGGCGTTGGGCTCGGGGATCTTCTTGTCGACGGCGTGATCGAACCAGATTCGAAACTGCTCGACCGGATTTGGATGAACCGAGTCTTCGCTCAGTGAATCGTGACCGTATTCTTCTCTCAAATCGCCAAGATCTGCCATGCGAGAAGGGTCTACCGCCGCGTGAGCGATGTGCAATGCTTTTGCCGGGAAACCTCAGCGCCCGCGGCAAATTTCAATGGCTCGGTGTGCGAAGGCTGTTCAGCTGTCGATCCGCTTGAGCGACTGCTCGGCCATCTGGGCGATGGCTTCGAGGTTGCTTTGCAGTTTCAGGAGGGCGTCGTCGTCGAAGAGGTTCGAGTAGGCTGCGTTCTCGGCCGGCGGCGTCTGGCTGTTCCTCAGTTCGGAGGTGGCGAATGCGTTGTCGACGGATGGATTCGGCTTCTGCTGCGGCTGCTGATTCTGGTAGAGGCGAGCGGAATTGAAAAAGGGATTCGAATTGATCGGGTCCATCAGTCGTTGTTGGTAGTTGCTTTTCGGTCGGCTGGGTCCGATAGGGGCGGAGGTCGTGAATCCGAGCGGCTACCGGTTCCTTGTGGAAAGGATAGGCATGTTGAATCAGGTTAAGCGAATGCCGCAACAGAATTCACTGCCACTAGAGGGAAGTCTCTATTGGCGCAGTAAGCGCATAGAGGGGAGGCGCTGGGGAGTTTTCCGAAATCGCTCAATCGTCTGGGGTGTTGTCCGGGGTGTGGGCCAGAGGATCCCTTGACTCTTGGCTTGTTGATAGGGCATCTGCGTCGTTTTGCGGGGCTTGTTCTTAAAAGATCGTAAATAGCGAGCCCTCGGCATTGGGGGCGGACTCTTAGTATCCGGCGCTAAGTCGGCTTGCGGTGTCTTGGCGGCATCCGAAAGAAGGAGCGATTCCTAGGAATCGCAGCCGTTTTGGGGCAGCTCTTAATCGAGCGACAGCGCTGTTGGAACTCTTGTGACCTCGGCTGCGTCGCAGGATTCGTCCACCTTTTCGAACGCTGAGCCTGCAAAAGGTTGCCAGAGTTCGATTGGGCGGGCATTGTATAGGGTTTTATCGACTACCATGGCAAAAGGACTTGAAAAGCACCAAGCCAAGCAGGCGCAGCTCAGCGCTCTCGGCAAAGACCTAACGCGTCGCTCAGGATCGAAGTGCGAACTTTGCGAGGCCTCGGGAGTCTCCTTGCGTCCGTACCCCGTTCCGCCGGAAGAGGACGAACCTCGGGTCGATACTTGCCTTTTTGCCTGCGACCTCTGCCGGGAGCAGCTTGAGAATCCGAAGCGAATCGATGCGTCTCATTGGCGTTGCGCCGCTCAGTCGGTTTGGAGCGAAGTACCTGCCGTACAAGTTGTAGCGGCTCGCGTCCTGGATCGTTTGGGTAAGACGGAACTTTGGGCGAGGGAAGCGCTTGATGACGTTTTTTTCGAGGAGGAGGTTGAGGAGTGGATCGCCAAGCAAGTTTTGTAGTTGAGGACCAAATACAGGTTCTCGAAGAAACAGAATGGAAGTCGCTGGCTGCTGCTCACGAGGAGGGAGTCGGTCCCTACATCGATGCCTACCGCAAGCGTCGAGACAGCCGGCAAAAGCATCCGGTACACGATTTCCTTTTCGCTTACTATCAAACCAACCGAACCACGCTGCGTCGCTGGCGTCCCGCTGCATTCCAGTTTCTGAGAGGCGATGCCGCTCGCGGCTTTTTGGAAGACGATCGGTATCACGAGACCGAATACGGTATCGGTTTGAATCTTGATCGGTTGGAGGAAAATGTCAGGGAGCGCATCTGCTGGGTACGTTCTCTGATTCAAGCAGCGAAGTCTCGTCCGCCACGCTTCAATTGCTTCGGTCTGCACGAATGGGCGATGGTCTACAAGGCAAAGGAAATTCGCCATGAAACCACACCGCTTCGCCTCAGTCCGGAAGAAGTGGCAAAGGTCGTGGAAGGAAGTCCGATACGCTGCTCGCATTGGGACGCATTTCGCTTCTTCACGCCAGCGGCCCGACCATTAAACGAACTGACACCTGAAGCGGAAGGTAGGGAGGAGAACGAGCAGTTTGGCTGTATCCACTTCAACATGGACCTCTATCGATGGACCTACAAGGGCAGCCCTTGGTTGGGTTCCGAGCTCTTGCGTGCCTGCTTCGAATTAGCTCTTGAAGCTCGAGAGCTCGATATGCGTGCAAGTCCGTACGACCTTTCTGAATACGACTATAAGCCGATTTACATAGAAACGGCAGCGGGTCGGGAAGAATACCGAGAAGAGCAGCAGCGCATTTATCGTTCCGGGCAAGTTTTGGCTGATCGACTGATGCGCGAATGCGATTTCGTGCTTTCTCGGCGTAAATAGTCCGCGAAAAGCAACTACAATTGCCTCGCCTGCTTGCCAAAAGGGGGAGGTGGCATGTAATCCCTTCAGAAACGTCGTGGGTCTCGCTGAGAGCTTCGACTGCGCCTCAACCCCGTCCCGAAAATTGATTCATGAGATGTCGTCCCCAGACCTTCTGCGTTTGCGCTGCCCTGGCTGCTAGCGTGCTCGCCCCAGCAGGATTTTCCGCCGGCTTTGCCATCCAAGAGCAAAGCGTTTCTGGCTTGGGCAACGCCTATGCGGGAGGAGCGGCCTCGGCCGAAGATGCCTCCACCGTTTACTTCAATCCCGCGGGCATGTCCTTGATCGAAAAGCCTCAGCTGCATGCTGGGCTGCACCTTATCTTGCCGGAAGCAGCGTTTACGGATTTCGGCTCCACTACTTTGGCGGCTCCGACGCAGGGGAGTGACGCGGTTTCCGAGGAGGAGGCCTTGGTGCCGAATCTCTTTTACGTGGCTCCCTTCAACGACGATTTGGTTTGGGGTTTGGGCGTTTCCGCGCCTTACGGGCTGACGACGGACTACGGTGAGGATTGGGTTGGCCGCTACGTGGCGCGGCGAACCGAATTGAAGACGGTTTTGGTCAATCCCTCGCTGGCCTATCGAGTGAACGACAAGCTGTCGATTGGCGGGGGGCTTGACTACGTCAAGGCCGATGCGGTCCTGAGCAATGCCATCGATATGGGGCTGGTTTTCTTGAACCAATACCAGTCTGGCGGTATCCCCTCGAATTCCCAAACCATGGCCATTGCGGGCGATGTGCAAGCGAACCTTGGCGGCAGCAAGTACGATGGCGGAATTCGCTTGGAGGGCGACGGTGACGGTTGGGGGTTCAACGTCGGAGCCCTCTACGAGATCAACGATGACTGGCGTTGGGGAGTGCACTACCGTTCGAAGGTTGAGTTGGCCCTGAGCGGTCAAGCTGACTTTACCGTGGGAGCGCTGGAAGGGCTGCTGGGGCCTGCCTTTGCGGACCAAGGCGGGGGCGTGGATATCACTCTCCCGGATACGCTTTCGATATCCTTCTATGGAAACGTAAACGAGCGTCTGAGCCTGATGGCGGACGTAACCAAGACCTCCTGGAGCGAATTTCAGGAGCTTCGAATCGTATTCGAAAACCCATCACCGCCGGCCACTGTGATTCCCGAGCTTTGGGAGGACGTCAACAAGTACAGTCTCGGGGCTTCCTACCGTTTTAACGATAGGGTGACCGGGCGCTTCGGATTGGCTTATGACGAGTCTCCTGTGCCCAACGACGATGTACGTTCCCCACGGATACCCGACGAGGATCGCAAGTGGATCGCATTGGGGCTCAGCCTGGCCGCTACCAAGCAGCTCGATTTGCATTTCGCTTACGTGAACATTCTGGTGGATGACCCGATGATCGACAACAGCAGCCACGCAGCGGGACAACGACTCCACGGCAAGATCGATGCGTCCGTGTCGCTGCTGAGCGTGGGCCTGAGCAAGCGCTTTTAGAATCGAGTCGAAGAGCTCGCGAAATCTGCGCGGGCGGCGAGTCCGGGAAGGGGCCAGAACCGGGTCCTGTGGGGGGGGCGTTGGCCTTGCTGGATTTGTTTACTCGATCACTTGGTTATCCTTCCACTTTCCGCTGCGGAAGCGCAGGTAGAAAATGATGCTCAGGCAGATCTGGTTCACCGCCAAGATGCTCCACGCGTAGTACAAGGGGAGCCGATAGACTTCGATGATCAGGACGGTGGGGACGATCACGAGAATGACCGACGTGAGGGTGAGGGTACGCATGACGAACTTGGTGTCGCCTGCGCCTTTCAAGGTTCCGCTCGTCAAGATGACGAACGCGTCGAAGAAGGTGAAGAGGGCTACGAACTTGAGCAGGTTCGAGATGAGCTCCACCAATTCGGGGGATGGAGGGTCTTGTCGGGCCAGGAAGAAGGGGCCGATGAAGAGCAGGGGCAGGAAGAGGTAGCAGGAGGCGGCTACGATGTTGTAGGCGGTTGCCAGCTGGATGGAGGAGTAGGTTGCCTTGACGGCGAGGGGGCTGCGCTTGGCCCCTTGGTACTGTCCGACCAATATCGAATTCGCAATCCCTAGACCGACCAGCGGCAGCAGTCCGAGAAGATGTATTTGATGGGCAATGTTGGTGGCGGCGGAAGCGGCGATGCCGAGTCGGCCGATGAGCATGATGAAGATGGTGAAACCGATCACATCCAAGAAAAAGTGCACGCCCGCTGGCAGGCCGAATTTGATCATGCGGCGGATGAGGTCGACCTCGAGCTTCCAGGATCGTTTCGTCGAGTAGGTTGCGTCGTTGGCCGAGCTGAGCACTAGCACGAAGTAGACCGCGGAGCCGATGCAGGAGCTTGCCATGGTGGCGTAGCCCGCTCCGCGGATGCCCATTTCAGGGAAGCCCCAATGTCCGAAGATCCATGCGTAGTCGAACAGCGTGTTGAGGAACATGGCCAGCAAGTTGATCCAAACGATGGTCCACGACTTGCCGCGTCCGGAGTAGAAGCTGGAGAGCACTGCGTTGGTAAGGAAGAAGAAGGAGCAGAAGCAGAGGATCTTGAAATAGCTCGACTCCATTTCTTGGATACGAGGAGCGTGCCCGACCAAGGCAAAGAACTCGTCTGCCAAAGGGGAAAGCGCGGGTAGCGCTAGCGAGCCGATCAAGCAGAGGTACAAGCCTTGCCAGATGGAAGCTCCCACGCGTTCCGGACGATTGGCCCCAGTGTATTGGGCCACGAAGGTGGAAGTGTACATTGCCATTCCGAAGAAGGGGCAGATCAGCGTCCAGTGCAGGAGTCCAGCAGGCAGGGTTGCGGCGATGGCTTCGTTCGAGTACCAGCTCAGCAGCATGCGGTCGATGAACAGCATGAGGGAGGTCGAGCCCGAGCTGACGATCAGCGGAAACGCGACTTTGAGAAGTTGGCGGTAGCCGGCCTCCTCCTGCCATCTAGCTTTGAAACCTGTGAACATTGAGAGAGAGGGACCTAGGGAATCTATCGCCATTGGGAAGACAAATACGAGATCCGCTTTTTTTGCCTCTCGCTTTCAAACGAGCGGTTTCCTTGTTGTGCGGAGGGGAAAGCTCGGGCAAGCTTCCGGCCTTTCGCGATTTGTCGCTGCCAGGCGCGGCGGCAGTCTACTAAATCAACCCTTGCTTATTCCCTTAATGAATATCGAAACGAAGTGCCTGCACGCAGGACAAGAGCCTGACCCGACTACCAACTCGCGTGGCGTTTCCGTCCACCGTACGACCTCCTACGTCTTCAACAGCACCGAGCACGCCGCGAATCTTTTCGCCCTCAAGGAGTTGGGCAACATCTACACCCGTATCATGAATCCGACGCAGGACGTGCTCGAGCAGCGGGTCGCGGCCTTGGAGGGGGGAGCGGCTGCCTTGGCTCTTGCTTCTGGAACGAGCGCCATTTTCTACACGGTCATCAACATCGCCAAGGCGGGCGACAACATCGTATCCGCAAACAACCTTTACGGCGGTACCTACACTCAGTTCGCCAACATCCTGCCGGACTTGGGAATCACCGTGAAGTTCGTCGATGCCAACGATCCCGCCAAGGTCGCCGAGGCCATCGACGAGAACACCCGCGGCGTGTTCTGCGAGACGGTGGGGAATCCTGCTCTGGAGGTTACGGATATCGCCGCTTGGGCGGAAGTCGCTCATGCCAACGGCTTGCCCCTGATTGTGGACGCGACCTTCTCGACGCCCTACCTGACGCGTCCCATCGAGCACGGGGCGGACATCGTGGTTCACTCCCTAACCAAGTGGCTGGGCGGCCACGGCGCGGGAATAGGCGGTATCGTGGTTGACTCCGGCAAGTTCAATTGGGCTAACGGAAAGTTCCCGCTCTACGATCAACCCGACGAATCCTACCACGGTCTGCGTTGGGGACATGACTTGCCGGAGCCGCTGGCTGCCCTGGCATTTATCCTCCGCATGCGCACCGTGCCGCTGCGCAACCTCGGCGCCTGTATTTCTCCCGACAACGCTTGGATTATCCTGCAGGGTATCGAGACCTTGCACCTCCGCATGGAGCGGCATTGCGAAAACGCTTTGGCGGTGGCCAAGCACTTGCAAGCCAGCGACTCGGTGGAATGGGTCAAGTATCCAGGACTTGAGGACAACGAGAACTACGCCAAGGCTCAGAAGTACTTGGAAGGCAAGGGCGGTTCCATGGTGGTCTTCGGCATCAAGGGCGGCGCCGCGGCGGGCTCGAAGTTCATCGACTCGCTGAAGCTCTTCAGCCACCTCGCCAACGTCGGCGACGCCAAGAGCTTGGCGATCCATCCCGCGACTACCACTCACAGCCAGCTATCGGAAGAGCAGCAGGCGGCGGGCGGCATCACTCCGGAGTTGATCCGTCTTTCGGTGGGTATCGAAAACATCGAGGATATCATCGCCGACATCGACCAAGCCATCGCGGCGGCGGGAGCCTGATTGCAGGGCTGTTAATTGCGTTCATTTCCAGTGCGTCGAGCTTGCTCGACGCACTTTTTTTGGAGCCAAGGCAGCAAAGCCCGACAGATTTGTAGGCTTGCGCTCGAGGAAGCGGGAACGAGTGTTCGCTGGATGCAGCCTTACCAGTGGATACCGTTGTTGAACGCCGTCGTTTACACCTTGGCTGCCCTGTGCCTGAAGCGAGCGACCACTCATGGGGTGGGCCCTTGGCGGACCACATTCATATCAAACTTAGCCATGTTCTTGGCCGCGTTTCCCCTTTGGTTTTTTGGGGAACCGATCGAGTCGCCCAGCGCCTTGCTGATACCTTTGGGGGTGGGGGTGGCCTTTTTCGTAGGTCAGCTGCTGACCTGCCTGGCGATCCATCGAGGGGACGTCAGCTTGCTCACTCCCTTGTTAGGCACCAAGACGGTATTCGTGGCATTGATCGTCTCGTTCGCGATGGGGGAGCGTTTGGAACCCTCCGTTTGGCTGGGTGCGTTTTTGAGCGCGATAGCGATTTTGTTGATGGGAGGCGGGAGCACCGCAGATCGGGGCAAGGTTACGCTGACCATTTTCTTGGGCGTGGGCAGCGCCTTGTGGTTTGCGGGGGCGGACTCCTTGGTGGCATCCGTAGGGCTTGAATTGGGCTTCCACACGATGGTGGCTGGAATGTTTACCGGCGTGATGCTGTGCTCCTTCGGCTTGGTGCCGCTGTTTAAGTCCAACATGAGCAGCATCAGCCGCTCTACTTGGAAGTGGATGGGAGCTGGTGCTGTCTTGATGGCGGTACAGGCTGGATTGATGGCCTTTGTCCTCAGCACTTACGGCAAGGCGACGGTGGTGAACATCTTGTACAGTTCGCGAGGGATCTGGAGCGTGTTGCTCGTTTGGTGGATTGGCCACTGGTTCTCTAACGAGGAACAGCGACTGAGCCGTGGGGTGCTGCTGAGGCGACTTGTCGGGTCGGTGCTCCTGCTAGCGGCGATCCTGTCGGTGGTCGGCTAGCTCGCTCTTGGCTGGGCGCGGCCAAAGGATCGCGGGAACGGAAAAGGCTAGGATGCCCGCGAAGTTTGCGAGGGCGTCGTAGATGTCCAAGGACCGAGTGGGCAGGAAGTATTGGCTGGCTTCCTCGATGATGGCAATTGCGAGGATGAGGATCGAGCCGTAGGGAACCGATAGCCGAGCGAGGCGCCAGCATCGGTGGCGAAAGAGGAAGTTGGCGGTCAGGGTCAGGATGCCTGCGAGGAAGAAATGCCCTATCTTGTCGCCGTAGGGGGTCGCCCTCACCGTCTTGAACAGGATGTTGTCCCGGCCGATATTGGCTTCGTGGATGATCCAAACCGTGAATACGAGAAAGGCGATGGCGCAGCAGGTGGCTGCAAGGGTGATGATCCGCCGTTTTGACATGTTGCGAATTGAGCAAGCTTTCCGGTATCTCTGGCAAGCTTATGTCGCGACAACAAAAAGCCCTTCGCTCGGGGAGCGAAGGGCTTTGTTCGAAGAAATCTGGGTTTAACTTCCTCAGACTACTGCAGCTTTTTGCACCTTGCCGCGCAGTGCGAAGAGGATGGCGAAGGCCACGATCAGGATACCTGGGAAAAGCATCATGTTTCCGAGGGTTGCCTGGCCTGCTGCCAGTTCAATTTCCTCCGCAGGGATACCGGCTGCTGTCGCCTCTGCGCGTGCCGTGTCGATCCAGCTCCCGATTATCGGATTCCAGACGCTGACAGAGAACATACCGGCGCCACCCATGAGGGACATGCCGAGAGCTCCCGTCTTGGGCTGGTATTCGCCGATGAAGCCGATCATGGTTGGCCAGTAGTAGCAGACGCCCAGCGCGAAGACTGCGGTCGCTAGGTAGATGACGCTGCCCGTTGCGGTGCTGAGGAGGTAGATGCCAAGGCAGGTGATGATCGAAGATAGCAGCAATACGCCGATGGGGTTCAGCTTGTGGACGATCGGGCCAGCGAATTGGCGACCGAGAGCCATGAGGCCGGTGCCAAGCGCGAGGATGATCATAGGCGAAGCTCCACTCTCGGAAAGGAGGCGGCCGACCCATTGTTGTGGGCCGAATTCGGAAATGGCAGTCATGAACATGCAGAGGATCATGAAAATGTAGAGAGGGGAGAAGAGCGACTTGATGTTGGTGCCGGTGTTCGTCTCGATGTTCTCCGAAGCAGGGAAGGCTTGGGTGAAGACGTAGATACCGTAGATGATAGTCGGGACCAGCATGATCGCGATTTGCAGCTGCCAGCCAAGCGACGCGTCGGTCATGAACTTGGAGGCTAAGGCTCCGATCACGATCCCGCCGGGGAACCAGACGTGGAAGCGGTTGAGCATGGTCGTCTGGTTTTTCGGATACATGTCCGCGATGAGCGGGTTACACGCTGCCTCGACAGAACCGTTCGCGAAGCCGATGAGGAAGGTTGAGATGAGCAAGCTCCAGAAACCGCCAGCGTAGATGGTGAGCAGCAAGCCGGCGAGGTGACCGACGAAAGCGATGATCATGAGGTTACGGGCGCCAAGGTAGTTGTAGGCCAACCCGAGAATCATCATGGCCACTGGAAAGCCGAGGAATGCCATGGAGTTCACCCAACCCAATTGGGTGTCGGACAGGCCGAAATCAGTAGCAAGTTCGGAAAGGATGCCGGCTCGGATAGCGAAGGTCATCGCTGTCACGATCAAAGCGAGACAGCTCGCGGTGAACAGTTTGGAGGGATTTACATTACTCATAGTTGAATGCTCGACGTAGTTAGGTTCTGTTGAGGGATCGATTCAGCGATTCGCTTAGGTCAGGTAGGGACTGGGGCAGCTGATCATTTCGTTTAACGGGGGAAATCGCTGCAGTTGGGGAGCGTCGCTCAGCTGGGAGCTCTGACGCGTTGGCTGCGGCGAGGAGTCACACGATTATGAAAATTGTGTAAGTGTCCACAACTAAGACACTAGACGATCTACTAGTTCGTCCAGATCACCCCATCGGGTGAGGGAATGGAGCGCAAGGTTGCGTCAATTTTCGTTAGAATGGGTATGGCGGGGGATCGCGCGAATGATCAAAATTCCTCGCTAAAATCATTGACAAAGGGGGGACCCGATGAAACTTAGTGCTCCTCTTTTTTAGGATGGTGGTAGTAGCTCAGTTGGTTAGAGCACCGGATTGTGATTCCGGGGGTCGCCGGTTCGAGTCCGGTTTATCACCCCATCCTGAGAAAAGCCGAGCTCTCGTAGTCTCGGCTTTTTTTGTGCCCGGAATCCGAGGACGGAGGACTTGAACCGGCGAAGCCGCGTTCGGTGAGCGGCAGCGAACGGGGCGCGACGCAGGAGCGAGGGCGGCAGCCCCGAGACGAAGCCGTAGGCCTCGCGAGCCAATCCGGTTTATCACCCCATCCTGAGAAAAGCCGAGCTCTCGTAGTCTCGGCTTTTTTTGTGCCCGGAATCCGAGGGCGTAGGACTTGAACCGGCGAAGCCGCGTTCGGTGAGCGGCAGCGAACGGGGCTTCATTCTACCTTGCCGCAGGGAGCTATCCTGCACTGCGGACTGGCTGGCGCCGAAGCGACACGTTCACTGTTCTCTCCTGGGCGATCGAACAGGAGGGACACGCTTCGTGTCGTCTGGGCAGCGAGAGCGCCCTGTCGATGTTTTGGCTGCGCCCTTTGGGGCCTAGCGCGAGACTAGGCGCTCGCTCGACGTGGGCGATCTCTGAGGTGGCGGTCGATTTTGCAGATGTGGTTGCTGAGCCACTTCTCAATCGTCCGCATGAGTTGGCTCGCGTCCTCGTAGGTGTAGCCGACTTTCTCGTACTGTTCGGAATATTGGAGCAGCACGTCCTCGAAGGCTCGATGAGCGTCGATGTTTTCCTGCGCCTTCGGGCAGTTGTATTTGGCCATGCACTGCTCCTCTACTTCGAAGTGCTTTTTAACGTATTGGCTCAAAAATCTTAGCAGGATACCGTAGACCCGTTCCCCTTGGCCTTCAACGAGCGCATCGTTAAAGTCCTTAGCCATCTTGAAGATCATCTTGTGCTGATCATCGACGGAGGCGATGCCAGTGGCGTATTCCTCTTTCCATCTCATCCCGTGGTTTCGTCTATTACAGCACGATCTGATGTCAACGGGGTACTGGGCGGTAATCTTACCGCGTTGTTGAGCTTAGCCGGCAAGGAACTCGGGGGCAAAGCTCCGATCCAGACTTAATGCGGGCAGGGCCTGGCCAGGCGCTTGACCTCTCTCGACGGGTTCTCCATGGCTTGGGCGATGAACCGTATCGAGTCTGCATTTTCCAAAGCTAAGTCAGAAGGGCGTTCCGCCTTCGTTTCCTACGTCTGCGCTGGCGACCCGGACATCGATACCTCTCTGGAGGTTTGTCGCACCTTGATCAAAAGTGGCGTCGATGTGATGGAGCTGGGCGTACCGTTTTCGGATCCCTTGGCCGATGGCTTGACCAACCAGTTGGCGGCGCAGCGAGCGCTGGAAGCGGGCACCACGCAAGCGGACGTTTTTCAGCTGGTCCGCAATATCCGCAAGGAGAACGACGAGGTTCCCATCGTTTTCTACACCTACTACAACTTAATGTTCAGCAATGGCTTGGACCAATATATCGCCGATGCGAAGGCTGCTGGGGTGGATGGGTTGCTGGTGCTGGACCTGCCGCCCGAGGAGGCGGAGGATCACATGGCATCCTGCGAGAAGCATGGCATGAAAACGGTTTTCTTGATCGCTCCGACGACTCCGGCCGCTCGCGTGGGCTTCATCGCCAAGCATGCGACCGGATTCATCTACTACGTTTCCCGTACCGGCGTGACCGGCGTGCGCGAGGATTTGGCGGACGACTTGAACGAGATGGTGGGAATGATTCGCGAAGCGACGGACAAGCCCTTGGTGGTGGGATTTGGCGTTTCTAAGCGGGAGCAAGTTAAGACCATTTGCGAGCTCGCGGACGGAGTCGTTGTTGGTAGCGCGATCGTGAATACGATCAAGGACAACTTGGGCGACACTGCGGCGATCACGTCTCGCATGGGGGAGCTGGTGAGCGACTTGGTGGCAGGTACCAAAGTTCGCTAGTTGCAGCGGCTAGAACTCGGGGCGTTGCGTTTTTCCTTGGCTAGCCTAGCGTAATTCTTCGATGTTTGTTGAGATTTTCACCATCTGCGACGCTGCGACCGACTACGGTGGCAGGCTAAATATCCTTGGCGCCTTCGAAGGGATCGCCGCCTTATCGGCTCCGGTCAAAAGGGATCGCTGCTCTTTGGCGGTTCGCATGCGTTTCGATGCGGCTGAAACCGGTGAGCACGCGATTGAAATTCGATTCGAGGACCATGAAGGCCAGGTCGTCGGTCCCACCATGTCTGCGAAGGTGGACGTGAAGATCCATGCAGGGCGGACGAGCGGCGCCCACAATTTGGTGCTCAACATCAACGGGATGAGGTTCCCGCATTTTGGAACCTATGACATCCGACTCCTCGTGGATGGCGAAGTTCGCAGCAGCATCCCGCTCTTGGTGGCGCAGACGCAGAAGCGTAATCGCATGCGCGGTTCTATGGAAAACTAGATGACACCCGCCCTCATGTCATCTAGCTTTTGCGCCATGCGTCGAATGCCGCAGCGCGGCGCTTCAGCGTTTGGCGTCGAGCTGCTGGGCAAGGACCTTCTGGTCTTCGGTGGGCATTTGGCAGACGAAATTTTCGCAGACGAAAACGGTGGCTTGATTGTCGTAGGACCTGGCGGTTTGGATGAACTCTAGGTGTTCGCCGAGAAACGCTTGTCCGTCCGCTTGGTCGGCGTAGATGAGCATGCGAGCTGGCAGCAAGCGTCGGTTCACTTCGCTCAACATCGTTTTCACGGAGTCTGATTCGGGATCCCCGGCGATCACTATCTGTAGTGGTTTCCTGGCTACGTAGAGGATGGCTTCACGAAGGGTAGGGAAATTTGATCCGGAACGCTGCAGGTCGGCCCCGAACGCTGCGATCGCAGTCTCCGCTTGCTTCAGTCGTATCTCGCTGTCGTAGAGCTGGGAAAGGCGAGCCAAGTTTTTAGCGGCGACGGAACTGGGTGAGGGAAGAGCTGAATCGGAAGGTCTTTTGCTGCGGTTGAAGACGATGTCCTCGGTGGATTCGAAGAGATAGTAGCCTCCTTCCTCTTGGTCGGCAAACTTTGCGTCCTGGGCGTCTTGCAGCGTATTCGCTTTCTGGATCCAACGGTGATCTGCAGTGGCTTCATAGAGATCGAGTAGTCCTTCGACTAAGAAGGCGTAGTCCTCGGCGAATCCGGTCACGGGTGAGGTGTTCTGGCGAAAGAGGCGGTAGAGCGTTTGGGAGTTTTCATCGTAGAGTTCCTGGAGGATGAATTGCGCCGCATCGCTGGCGACCTGGGTGTAATCCGGTCGCTCGAAAACGAGTCCAGCTCGAGCGAAGGCGGAGATGGCAAGGCCATTCCAGGATGTGATAACCTTGTCGTCCAAATGTGGGCGCGCTCGTGTCGCCCGTTCTGACTTCAAGATGGCAAGGCCGTCTTGTAGCCATTCTTGCTGCTCTGGAGTTGAAGTGGAAACTAGGATACGAAGCGTGTTGTACCCTTCGAAGATTTCTCTGGGAAAGTTGCCGTAGGGCGCGTTGCCGGCTTTCTTGACGCCAAAGTATTGGATGAGGAAAGCGCGTTGGGCTTCGTTGGGGAACAGTCGTTCGAAGTCTTGGTGCGTCCAAAGGTAGTAGGCGCCTTCTCGCTTGCGGCTCGGATTTTCGGGGTCGAGGCTTTCGGCGTCCTCGGCGCTGTAGAAGCCTCCACGCTGGTCGCGCAGGTCGCGGCTGACGTAGTCGAGCGTCTCGGTTGCCGCCTGTTTGTACCGATCTTCTCCGGTAAGCTGCCAAGCGTCGATGAGGGCGTTGGCCAGCATGGCTTGGTCGTAGAGCATCTTTTCGAAGTGGGGCAGCTTCCACCCGGCGTCCACGGTATAGCGATGGAAGCCACCTCCTAGATGGTCGCGAATCCCTCCTGTGATGATGGCGTCGAGAGTCTCAAGCCCAATCCGTCGCGCGGTCTCGCGGTCCTCGGGATGTAGTTGGGTTGTGGCGGCGGAGCGCAACAGGAAGCTCAGGGTATTGGCGCTGGGGAATTTCTCGCCTCGTCCGAAGCCTTTGTTATCCTCGTCGAAAGCGAAGAGATGGGCGGAGATCGCGTCGGCGATGCGGTCGATGGAGATAGCAGTGGTGTCTGCTTCGCTCGTTTGGGCTCCGTCTTTTGCGTTAAGGGTGCTGACGATGCTCTCGCTGCGGGAGAGCAAGCCGTCGGGATCGTTTTGCCAGAAACCGTTAATGTCTTTGCAAATCTGCAGGAAACCGCGTCCGCGTCTGGGATCATCCTGCGGCGGAAAGTAGGTGCCGCCGAAGAAGGGCTTTTTGTCGGGGGTAAGCCAAACGTTCAATGGCCAGCCTCCGGTGCCGGTCAGGTTTTGCACGAAATTCATGTAAACGCTGTCAATGTCGGGCCGCTCCTCGCGGTCGATCTTTATGCAGATGTAGTTGTCGTTCAGATACGCAGCGATTTCCTCGTCGGAAAAGGACTCGCGATTCATGACGTGGCACCAGTGGCAGGTGGAGTAGCCGATGGAGATGAAGACAAGCTTGTTCTCGGCTTCTGCCCTCTCGAAGGCCTCGGGACCCCAGGGATACCAGTCCACCGGATTGTCGGCGTGTTGCAGCAGGTAGGGGGATTGCGAGTCGCTCAGGCGATTTGCGCCAAGGCAGAGGGGCCAAGCGAGGAGGGTAAGCGCGATTAGTCGAAGCATGGAGATACGAGGCTGGCCTGTCGGGGACAGGCCAGCAAGGGGGAAAGTTCGAAGGGAGCTCTCGCTCAGCGAGCAACCAAGCTCGTGGGTTGCTCGATGAGTTGCTTGCGTTGCTGCGTATCGATCAAGGCTTGGCTGCGCGTTCCGTCCGGCCATGCGACTTGCACGCTTTCTGGGGTTCGCTGAGAATTGAAGCCAAGAAAAATGCTGGCCTCGTTTTGGGAGAGGTAGCCGGAGTTGGCGGTGAGCTCGAAGGCCCGTTTCGTCTTGTCCGAGTAGGTGACGAGGATCTCGGCCCCGAGGGCTTGGGGGTTGCCCCGGATGTGGGAGTGGAAGGACAGCGCGAGGGACTGGTTTTGTTGCTCGCCCGCATTGAGGTAGGCTTGAGCTTGGTTGTTGGGGCGGCTTGTCAGCAGATCTGGCCAGCCGTCCGCGTTGAGGTCCACCACGGCCATGCCACGGGCTTCGTCTTCGATGAAGATGCCGCTCTCGTTGGCCTCCGTTCCGCGGAACTCGCCATTGCCTTCGCCCAGCAGGAGGAGTCCGATGCCGCCGTCGTAGCGGCCCGTTTCGACTTGGGGGCCGTTGAAGTTTTGGGCGAGGGCGAGGTCGATGTTTCCGTCGCCGTTAAAATCGGCAGCAGCGATTCCGTAGATGGGGGCAGTCTGAGCGATGCGGGGAAGGCGCTTGAAGGTGAATTTCTTGTTCTTCCCGTTGTTGATGAAGATACCGCTGCCCAGTTCGGTGGCTTCCTTGACCAGCGACTCTTGCAACTTTTCCGGCGCGTAGACGCTTTCGAGGCTGGCTGCCCCAAAGTCATGGAAGGTGGGGAACTTCTCAGCGATGTAGGGCATGGCCCGCGAGCTGCAGCTACGGCCGCGCACGGGGAGAAGATTGTCGCCCTCGTACTTTGCCTCGACGATGTTGCACTTTCCACTGCCTTCGAAGTCGTTGAAGTAGATGCGGAAGGGGTGGTCCGAGTTGGCTTTGTACTTGGTGTTGAGACCGAGGTTCCCGGCGATGTAGTCGATGTCTCCATCGTTGTCCACGTCCGCAGCTGCGAGCGAGTTCCACCAGCCTTTCAAGTGCTTGAGGCCGTTGTCGTAGGGCGTTTCCGCAAACTTCCCGCCGACGTTTTGATAGTATTTGGGGGCTTCGAGTTCGGCCAGCACCAGCAGGTCGCGCGACGCGTCTCCATTGGCGTTTGTCCAGAGGGCTGCGGTCACCATGCCGGAGTCGGCGAGTCCGGGCGCAACGCTGTCGGTAACGTCAACGAGCGTGCCTTCGTCGTTGCGAAGCAAGGCGCTGCGCGGCGCTCTCGGGTACTCTCCGGGAACGACCCGTCCGCCTACGAAGAGGTCGAGGTCGCCGTCGCGGTCGTAGTCCGCCGCTGCCACGACGGAGTTGCTGGTCGCGACAGGACTGAAGATGCTGCTGTCCGCTTCGCTAAACTTTCCGTGTCCATCGTTTAGATACAGCGAGTCGTTCAAGGAAGGGTCTCCCGCCTCGGTTTCCACGCTTCCGGAAGAAACGTAGAGGTCGAGGGCCCCATCGCGGTTTATGTCGATCCAAAGAGGAGCCATTTCCTCGCTCTGGACTTTTCGGGACCAAGGTTGTTCGCGCGCGTCGGCGGTATAGTGGCCGTTGCCATCGTTCAGGTAAAGGGCTCCGGTTTGTCCTGCCGCGCCTGAGAAATAGATGTCGGAGTCACCGTCGCCATCGGCGTCGCCGATAGCGATGCCGCCTCCGAGTGTGTTCATGCGGTGAGGGAGCAGGGGTTGGCGAACCATGTCGTTGAAAGTCTCCTCCTTGTGCGTGAAATCGAGTCCAAGCTCCTTGGCGCTCTCCGTAAACAGTCCAGAAACAGGATTTACGGCTCTCTTGGCTGGGAGGGCGGTGGCTCCTGTGGTTGGTTCTTGGATACGTATTTTCTGTTTGGCGGGGACGGCGGAGAAGCTCTGCACGGTTCCGCTTGGCCAGTGGACCGTCACGGATTTTGCAGCCGTATCGGAGCCGAGTCCGAAGTGAGCGATGGCCTGCGAGGAGGAGAGCACGCCGCGAGCGACCGTGAGCTTTCGAATCTGGGTGCCCTGGCTGCTCTCCACGATGACTTGGGCTCCGATGCCTTGGCTATTGCTGCGAGAGCCTGCCAATTCGACGATGAGGGAATTTCCTTGGCTATCGTTGCGGTAGAAGGAGAGCTCGTCCTCGTAGTTGGAGTACACGAGGTCGAGGTCGCCGTCGTTGTCGAAGTCTGCCGCGACGGAGCCGAAGGAAACGCCCTCGTGCTCGAGGCCCCACTCGCTGGTCACTTTGGAAAAGTGCAGCGTATCTGCTCCGTCGTTACGAAAGGCCAAGTTCTTTTCGCGCAGAACGGGGCTGTTTTTGACGAGCGCGATGATTTGGCGTTTCGACTGGAGGGCCTTGATTTTGTTGACCATATCCGAGTCGGTAAAAGAGCGCACCATTCCGTTCGTGACGTGCAAGTCCAGCCAGCCGTCATTGTCGAAATCCTCGAATCGGGTGGACCAGGTCCAGTCGGTGCTGGAAAGTCCGGTCATCTTTGCGACTTCCATGAAGCGATGGGTTCCGGAGTTCAGGAAGAGGGCGTTCTTCATGTACTGGGGCGTGACTTGCGCGTCGAAGAAATCGACCCAGCCCCCCATGTCTCCCATGGTGACCTTCGACTTGAAGTGGGTGGTGTTGGCCATGTCGGAGGTGAGTAGGTCGAGGCGGCCGTCGTTGTTGATGTCGCCGAAGTCGGAGCCCATGGAGTACCATGCGGTGTGGGGGAGGGCGAGGTCTGTAATGTCGGTGAAGGTGCCGTCTCCGTTGTTTTTGTAAAGGTGGTCTGGCCCTTCGAAGTCGTTCGAGACGTATAGGTCCGGCCAGAGGTCCCCGTCAGCGTCCCACCAGGTGGCGGAATGGCCTTTGCCGCGGTCGTTGGCGATCCCGGCTGAATGGGTAACGTCTTTAAAGGTGCCGTCGCCTTGGTTTTGAAAGAGGTAATCGGGTTCGCCCTCAGGATGCTCGGTGGCGTCGAGGACGTTGGTGAGAAGGAAGAGGTCGAGATCTCCGTCCCGATCGTAGTCCTCGAAGGCGCCGATGACGCTGCCCGATTGCAGGTCGAGGCCAGCTGCGGCAGCGGCCTCGGTGAAGCGACCTCGGCCGTCGTTGATGAAAAGGAGGTTGGGGGCGTCGAACTGGCAGACGTAGAGGTCCAAGTCTCCGTCGTTGTCGATGTCTGCGAAGGTCGAACCGGTACCCCAGGAGGTCCCTCCCGCAACGCCCGCCTGATCGGTGATGTCTTCAAATTTCAGGGGAGCGACTTGGCGGTAGAGCTTATTGGGGCCGGTTTTGTGGACGGCGTAGAGGTCGACTTGTCCGTCGCCGTCGACGTCTCCCACGGCTAGGCCAGTCCCTACCGCTCCACCTTGGAATTCGCTGTACTTTTCTCCCCACATTTCGGGGTCGGCGTAGGCGTTTTTTCCTTGGAGGCCGGTATCGCTCGGCGTCAGCTGCGTGAAGAGGGTGTCTGCCGCTGGCACGCTGGACGGAGCGAAAGGCAGGCTTTGGTAGGTGGCATAGATGGATGCGGGGAACCACAGTCCAGCAAGGATCAAGGGGACTTTTTTCATGACGGGTAGGTAGTATTGGGGGTAGTTTTATCGAGACTACAGGGCTCTCGACTGGGGAAAAGAACATTCCCTTATATCTTTTGACATAGGAATTTGAGGGAGTGAGGCCTTAAGGAACGTTAATAGTTGGACGCCATGGGAGACTGGCCATCTCGAGGGTAATCTGCGACACGCTTCAACGGTTAAAAACCGTGGCGGCAAAATCCACTTCAATGCTCCAGCTGGATTTCGACGGCGATTTTCGGCGACCAATTTCGGCTGGTCGAACCTAGCGCTGGAGAGGCTAGAGGAATCAGAGGCATTCTCCTCAAGCCTAGGCAGCTTTGGTCCCGGAGTTGAAAGGACGTATCCGACTTGTGGACACGAGTCGTTCGATCTGAGCCGGAGGCGTTTTCGGAAATCGAGGCAGGAGGCTGCTTCCCGCAGCGACAGTCAGGTCACGCCGTAGCTTTTGACGGCCTCGGCGACTTTCAGGAAGCCAGCTACATTGGCCCCGAAGACGTAGTCGTCGGGGCGGCGATACTTGTTGGCGTAGAAGACGCAGTCCTTGTGGATGTGGGCCATAATGGCATTGAGGCGTTCGTCGACTTGGGCGAAGCTCCAGTTTTGCAAGGCGGCGTTTTGCTGCATTTCGAGAGCGGATACGGCGACGCCTCCCGCGTTGGCTGCTTTGCCGGGGGCGAAGAGGGCGTCCTTCTTGCGCAGCAGCGCGATGGCGTCCGGCGTGGTGGGCATGTTGGCGCCTTCGACGACGGCGATGCAGTCGTTGTCGAGCAGCGACTTGGCGTCCTCCGCGTTCAGCTCGTTTTGCGTGGCGCAAGGGAAAGCGATATCGCAGGGGAAGTTCCAGACCTTTTGGCCCTCGAAGTACTTGGAGCCGTGTCGACGATTTGAATACTCTTGGATGCGGGCGCGTTCGACTTCCTTCAAGGAGGTGACGATATCGAGGTCGATGCCGGCGGGATCGTGAATGCTGCCGCCGGAGTCGGACATGGCAATGACCTTGCCGCCGAGCTCGCAGATCTTGCGGGCGCAGTAGATGGCGACATTGCCGGACCCGGAGACGACGCAGTTCTTGCCTTCGAGACTGTCGTTGCGGGTGGCGAGCATCTCAGCGGCGAAGTAGACGGCGCCGTAGCCGGTGGCCTCTTTACGGGCCAGCGATCCTCCGAGACCGACTTGCTTGCCGGTAAGCACGCCTTGGGCGAAGCGTTTGGTGAGCCGTTTGTATTGGCCCGACAAATACCCGATCTCCCTTGCTCCGACGCCTATGTCGCCTGCGGGCACGTCAGTGCCCTCGCCGAGGTAGGGATAGAGCTCGCTCATGAAGGCTTGGCAGAAGCGCATGACCTCGCCGTCGGATTTGCCTTTGGGGTCGAAGTCGGAACCGCCCTTGCCGCCGCCGATTCCGAGGCCGGTGAGGCTGTTCTTGAAGATTTGCTCGAAGGCGAGGAACTTGATGACGTCGAGCTTGACGGTGGGGTGGAAGCGCATGCCTCCTTTGTAGGGGCCGAGAGCGGAAGAAAAGCCGACGCGGTAGCCACGGTTTACTTGGATACGGTCTTGGTCGTCGACCCATGCGACGCGAAACATGATCTGCCGTTCCGGCTCGGAGATGCGCTCGAGGATGGCGTTGGCCTGGATGTCTGGAATCTCTGCCAGCAAGGGTTCGAGCGATTCGAAGACCTCGGTGACGGCTTGCATGAAGAGGGTCTGTGCCGGATTGCGCTCCGAGAGGGTGTCGAGGGAACGTTTCAGATAGGTACTCATTTCAGGGCGGGGTTGTCGCTTTCTCCCTACAGCATAGTCTGTGGGCTCGGGATCGCAAGTGGCCGACTACAAAGGAGTAAGCTCAAATTACGCTTTTATTTTCTTATTACACGAATCAAACCGCATATTGCTTGAGTGCATCGCGGAAATGCTAAGAGTTGGGGCTGGCTGTCGTCCCCAAGTTGGCAGCCCTTTGATTCTTAGCCCTTTATGCGTGGGAATTCGGCAGTCTTTAATCAACCGGGAGGCAATTCTCGAAACGGCTCGTTTTACCGGACGAAGCGTCGTGACTACGTGTTGCCGTTCTTGGCGGCGGCTCTGGTGCTGTTGGGGAGCTTTCGCTTGGTGGGATTTTCGGATTTGGGGCTTCCGGAAAACGTATCCAAATTTCAGATCAGCTTTGGTTTCATCGCGCTGGGGTACTTGCTCTCTTGGCATTTTGCCAAGCGCCTGACCTGGTTGATGCTCTTGGTGGCGGCAGTAGCTCGTATCGCTCTGTTGCCGGTGGAGACGGGGGACTTGCTGAATCGGCGTTTGTGGGACGCCAAGATTTTGGAAGCGGAGCACAATCCCTACGAATTGGCTCCCAACGAGGAGAGGCTGGTTCCGTTTCGCGGCGAGAATTGGGAGTCGGTTCCGGACAAGCAATCGCCCTCGCGCTACTTGCCCGGCTTGCTTTGGGTATACAGCGCTTTCGAGGAAATCGGGAATCCGGAGGACTGGTTCAAGTCATTGCTGGTGGTTGTCGACCTTGCCCTCTGCTTGCTTTTCGCTTTGCGCTTCGGGGCGGACCGGGCAGCTCTCTACGCTTGGAACCCCTTGGTTATCTACTCGGTGGGTGGTTTAGGCATCGACTACTGCCTCTACCTTTTGCCCTTCGTAGCGGGCTATTTGATTTGGGACTTTTGGATCGACCAAAAGGGCGGCGTCTCGGTGATCAAAGCGTCTGGCGGCATTGGCAGCGCCTTGGGCCAGATGGTGTGCGTGTCCGCTTTGCTTATGGGGATCGGGGCTGCCATGAACGTGTTGATGGTGCCGGGCCTGCTTTGGCTGGTTTGGCACGTGCTCAAGCGTTCGGGGATTCGAGCCGGCTTGGTGGCGCTCGTCTTTGCGGCGGCTCCCTTGGTGCTCTCTTTGATGTGGGCATCGATCTCGCTCAACGTCGACTTCTCGAAGATCGTGGCGCCTGAGTTTGGGCTTGGAGATCGCAGCATATCTTTGATTCCGGCCATGGTTTCGTTCGTCTCCGGCGCTTCCTTGAGTCCCATGATCTTCCTCTCGATATTGGGAATCGCCACCATTTGCATGGTGCACACTTGCGAGAGTTTGGAGCGATTTATGTCCTTTTATCTGGTTTGGACGATTGCTTTGGCGACGACCATTTACCCATGGAGCTTCCTGCTTTTGGCGATCGTGGGAGTGGGTAGCGGCAACTACGTCTTTCGGGTGGCGAGCCTTTCGGTGTTCGCCTATTTTGGAGCGTATCGGATTTTTGGCGACACGCAGGTTTGGTCGATGCCGTGGACCTTGCAGCTTCTTATTTGGCTGCCCTTCCTGTTTGCCGCGGCCCACTATACGGTGGGCAGCCGGACGAAGCATGGCTTTTACGTGCACCATTTCTAGTGGCGGGTGTGTGGACGGCGTATTGCGGATTCTCGCTCCCATGGGTGACAAAAAAACGCGAGCCTGTCGGGCTCGCGTTGGAGAATTCGAAGCGCTTTTGCGGACGCGGTGGACCGCGTCCCTCCGTTAGTCCGCTGATACGGTACGGAGCTGGATGGAGTCGATGACGGAGTCGGATGCGAGGATGTCGGATACGACCACGATTTTGTCGCCGGGGATGAGGTAGCCCATCTTCTTGAGGTGCTTCATGGCGCGGCTGACGGTGGCGTCGGGCTCGGTGCAGAAGATCATCTCGAAGGGGATGACGCCATGGTGCATGCGCAGCTGCTTGATGGTGTCGTGGGAATTCGAGAAGGCGAATATGGGCGAGCGCTCGGGGCGGAGGGCAGAAACGCCTTTTGCCATGTTGCCGCTGCGGGTGAAGCAGATGATGGCAACCGCGTTGAGCTCGTTGGCCATGACCACGGCGGAGTGCTGGATCTTCGCCTTGTCGCTGTTGAGCGAGAAGTGTCTGGCAAAGCCTGTCTTTTCTCCCTTGCGGTCGACTTCGGTGGAGATCTTGGTGATGGCCTCCACGCATTGCTCAGGGTATTGGCCAACGGTGGTTTCGCCGGAGAGCATTACGCAATCCGCCTCTTCGAGTACGGCGTTTGCCACGTCGGAGACTTCGGCGCGAGTGGGCATCGGGCTGCTGATCATCGATTCCAGCATGTGGGTGGCGATGATGACGGGCTTGCCAAGGGTGAGGCAGGCCTTGACCGCTTTACGCTGGATGGTGGGCAAGGTTTCGAAGGGGCACTCGATACCGAGGTCGCCGCGAGCGACCATGAGGCCGTCGCAGTCTTGCACAATGCTGTAGAGGTTGGTGATGGCGGACTGGTCTTCGATTTTGGCGATGATGAGGGAGCGGTGGGCTCCGTTGGCGTCGAGGAAGTCGCGCAGAAGTTGCAGGTCGGAGCTCTCGCGCACGAAGGAGAGGGCGTAGAAGTCGACGCCTTCCTCGATTCCCACGCGGGTGTCGTTGCGGTCCTTCTCGGTAAGGGCGGGGAGGTTGACCTTGACGCCGGGGAGGTTGATGTGGCGACGGCTGGTGAGCTCGCCTGGGATGAGGACCTTGCAGCGGATGCGGTTGTTGATCTTCTCGAGGACTTCGAGGCGGATGAGACCGTTGTCCACGAGAACGATGGATCCGACTTCGACGTCGTTGATGAGTTCGGCGTAGTTGACGTCGACGGAGCGGATTTCCTCTCCGCTGCTGCCGCGCGCGTCTTCGCCTCCGGGCTTAATGGTGAAGTCGAAGATTTGGCCTTCCTCGAGCTCGATGGGAGCTTCCAGGTCGCCGGTGCGGACTTCGGGGCCTTTTACGTCCATCATGATGGGGATATGGCGGTTGAGACGCTCTCCCACCTTGCGGATGCGGCGGACTACGGTGCGAACGTAGTCGTGGTTAGCGTGCGCCATGTTGATGCGGCAGATATCGACGTAATGCTTGCCGATGAGGCTTTCGAGCATCTCTTCGCTGTCGGTAGCGGGACCGATGGTAAAGATGACTTTCGTACGTCGAGGGATGCGATGTGAGTCCTGATACATGATGTATGAGTTCTGAGTGTGAAGAGAGTTTGTTTAGGTTTTCACCGCTGCCGCTTAAGGCAAGGTGTGGGATGTGGCGTTTGCGCGCCACGGTCACGATCGAGCGTAGGTGGGTCCTACACGGCGGCGAGGGCACTGCCTCCGCCTGAATGGATCGTTTCGATTTGAAAGGGCGCCGTGCGGCGCAGTTCTGCAAAGGTAGTGTCGACAGCAGCGGAGCTATTGCAGTCGCTGCTCAAGTGGGCGAGGTAAACGCGGTTCCATCGGGGGCGCTCGATCGAGGAGAGCAGGTCCTTGGCCGCGGAATTGGACAGGTGGCCGTGGCGGCCGCTGATCCGTTGCTTGAGGGCCCAGGGGCGACGGGTGTCGTCCTGCAGCATTTGGTCGTCGTAGTTCGATTCGACGACGAGCGTGTCTACGTCTTGGATACGCTGGGCTATGTTTCGGGGCGCGAAGCCGAGGTCGGTGACCCAGGCCATTCGCTTGATAGGCGAGAAAAGGTCGTCTCCCCGGCCGGAGGTGAAGGTGAAGCCTACCGGGTCGTGGGCGTCGTGGGGGATGGAAAAGCTCTCGACGGTGAGGTCTCGGAACTCGAATTGGGCGCCGGTCTGGAAGAGGGCCCAGTTTGGCTTGTTCTTGAGCTTGGGCTGGAGGGCCTTGGCGGTAAGCGGGTTTGCGAAGACCTTGGGGCCAAATCGCTTAGCGAAGGTGGAGATGCCTGCCGTGTGGTCGCTGTGCTCGTGGGTGACGAAGATGGCGTCGATTTCCTCGGGCTTGACGCCGCGTTCTTCGAGCATGCCGCAGAGGCGCTTGCAGCTGAAGCCGGCATCGATGAGGACCTTGCAATTTTCCGTGAGCAGCAGGCCGGCGTTGCCGGAACTGGAGCTACCTAGAATGGAGAATTGCATGGTCATGAGGAAATTTTGGGCGGGATTAGGTATTAGAGATCCGAATTATGGAACCTAAAAATGAAGGCGAGGCCGCGCGGCTGTAACCGTTAAGCGGAAATTAGCTGAGCTTACGGATGCGAAAACGTGGGCTTTCCCGATGGGTCGCTTCGAAATGGAGCCGCTTTTCGAAGAGCGGAAGATGCTCGTCCTCGCGGTGGCTGACGAAGAGCAGCGTGCTGTGTCTTAGCGATGCCAATTTCATGAGGCAGGCGAGCACGAGGTGGCGGTTCAGGTCGTCGAGCCCTTGGGTGGGTTCGTCGAGGATGACGAGGGCGGGCTGCTTGACGAGGGCGCGGGCGATGAGGGCGAGTCGCTGATGTCCGTAAGACAGTGAGCGGAAGGGACGTTGGCCGTATTTCGAGAGCTCGAAAAGAGATAACCACTGGCGTGCGGTGGCGAGCTCTTGGGCGTTTGAGGCTTGGTAGAGGCCGATGCTGTCGTGAAATCCGGAGAGCACCGTCGTTTCCACGCTGCAGCTCACGCGATAGTCGCGGTGCAGGCTGGGCGATACGTAGCCGATGTGGCGCTTTATGTCCCAAATGCTTTCCCCACTGCCGCGTCGGTAGCCGAATATCTCGATTTGGTTGCTGTAGCACTGAGGATGGTCGCCGGTTAGCAACGCCAGCAGCGTGGACTTTCCGCAGCCGTTCGGTCCGGTAATGAGAGTGTGATCGCCCGTATTGAGCGTCCAATCGAAGCGTTCGAATTGGGATACGCCACTATAGTTAATAGATGCATCTGATAGCTTAACAAGCGGAGAGAAGCTTGTGGCTCCTGGTCGAAGCGTAGGGGGCAGTCGTACTTGAGCGGATGGGGCGCTCCGGGCCCGGGCTGCGAGAGCGGGTGCTTGCAAAACCTCTGAGCGGGGGCCGGTAGCGGCGAGCTTTCCATTGTGCAAGACGGCGAGATGGCTGCTCCAGGGAGCGACGTCCTCGATGCGGTTGACGAGCAAGAGGATTCGTTGGCCGCTTTTTATCAAGGACTCGAAGAGGGTGGAGCATTCGGCGTAAGCTTGGATATCGAGGGCGTCGAAGGGTTCGTCGAGGATGAGCAAGTCGGGCTTGCCCAGCCAGTGGGCGAGGATTTGCACGCGTCTGAGTTCGCCGCTGGAGAAGAGGCGGCATCCGCGGTTGAGCAAGGGGGCGATGCCGAAGCGTTCTGCTTGTTCGCGGATTTCCGTTTCTGAGGCCCCGGATTCGAGCAGGATCTCGAGTCCGGTGGAGCCATGGTCGAGTCGATCGAGGAAATCGGTTTCGTCGTTGGCGAGTTGCTGCTCGTAGTCCGATTGCAGCGTCTCGAAGCCGACCCAGGCCGCTCTCGAGGGGGCATCTTCGATTTCGATTTGGCCGGCCACGGGTTCGCCGCAAAGCGCGGCCGCGAGCTGGCTTTTTCCCGAGGCGTTGTTGCCGAGCACGCACCAGGTCTCGTCTGGAGCCAGTCGCCAGTCGTGGATGTTGAGTTGAGCTGTGTGCAAGGCGCGGATGAGCATGTGTGTGAACGTTGTTTGAGCGGCAGGGGTAGACTAGGGCTTGGTAGGCGCCGAGCTTGAAAAGTCTGCGAGGGAGGCCCCTTCGCTCCAATTCGCCTCTACAAGAGTAAGGGTGGGAATCTCGGGTATGCCGAAGCTGTTGCGGACGAGTTGGCCCGCTAGCAATTCGACTGCGGCCGTTCCCACTTGCCGGTGGTTTTGCAGGAGTCCGGCGAAGGAAGGATTTTCTTCGTAAAGGAAAAGGTCTATCAGGGAAAAGTGCTGTGGAATGCTAAGTTTGCAGCTGGGAAGGGCGTCGGCGAGGAAGCTGTGGCAGCCGATGATGACCTCTGGCTTCCAGCGTTGGTACCAGGATCGAAAGGCATCGGGAGAGATTCGTACCTCGGACTCCGTTTCGTTTTCCCAGGCGCTGCGCGGCGTTTCCTCGGGAAAGTAGCAAATCGGGATGCGATCCGCCTCGGGGAGCAGGGCTTGTTCGACGAGAAATCCAGCGGTCCAACGTCGGTCGACGCTCATGTCCCAGCCACGGTGCATGACCAGACCGATGCGGCGGGCTCCGCTCTCCAGGGCTTTGCGAACGGCGAGCCGCGCTACTTGTATTTGGTTGTTAGTGACACCCGAAAGTTGAGGCTCATGCGGGAAAAAATCGATTTTGACTCCGCTGAAGTTCGGCCAATCGAGCTTGAGTTCCGCTTCCATCTGGCGGCTGTGGGAGGCGACGATGAGCCCGCGGATGCCGCGGTGCTCCAGTATCTTGCTGAGACGCTGATGGGAGAGGTGAGGCTCGCTGAGCCAAAAGTGCTCGAGGCGATATCCCATGCTTTCAGCGGTGGCAGTCGCTCCCTCGAAAAATTGGGCATGGGCGGGATGCTCCTGCCAGCCGAGGCGGCTGGTCCAGTTGGTTATGTAGGCCAAGGTTTCGCTGTTGGGCTTCGCCTTGCTTCCCCGTCGGTAGGCGACCAAGGCATTTAGGGCGGGATCGGGCACGTAGCCCATTTCGTCGGCCAGCTTTTGGATACGAGCTCGAGTGGCGTCGTTCAGCTTAGGACTGTTGCGCAAGGCCAGCGAAACGGTGGTGACATGGGTTCCGTCTCGATCAGCGATTTGTTGCAGGGTCACACGGCCTCTATCCATGGATACCAACTTCCTCGCAATCCCCTCCGAGGTCGATTTCTAAAGTTAGAAATTCGAGGCCGTTGTGTGGACTTGGCTTTTCTGGGAGCTTCTTGTGGCGGGCAATCGGCGC
Source organism: Pelagicoccus enzymogenes (assembly GCF_014803405.1). Classification (NCBI taxonomy): domain Bacteria; kingdom Pseudomonadati; phylum Verrucomicrobiota; class Opitutia; order Puniceicoccales; family Pelagicoccaceae; genus Pelagicoccus; species Pelagicoccus enzymogenes. The sequence continues at coordinate 321,761 of NZ_JACYFG010000002.1, read as the reverse complement.
CGCTTCACCCCTTGTTTCCCAAAAAATATTCCCCGACATGCACCAAGGCTCGCGCGATGCAGGAACTTTGACGAACGAGTCTAGCGACTGGAAGTTCAAGGACCCGGAGGTTCCCCTGGAGGAGCGCCTCGAAGCGTTGATGGGGCTACTGACGCTGGAGGAAAAGCTCGGGCAAATGCTGCACAGCAATCCTGCCATAAATCGTCTCGGCATACCTGCTTACAATTGGTGGAACGAGGCTTGCCATGGAGTCGGGCGAGCAGGGCGGGCGACCGTTTTTCCGCAAGTGATCGGAATGGCAGCCACCTGGAATCGGGGATTGCTGCGCCGGGTGGCAGAAGCGACTGCCTTGGAAGCCCGGGCTAAGCATTTCGACGCGGCCCGGCGCGGCTGGCGAGGACAGTACCGGGGGCTCACGTTTTGGACGCCGAACATTAACATCTTTCGCGATCCGCGTTGGGGCCGCGGGCAGGAAACGTTTGGCGAGGACCCCTACCTGACCGCTTCGCTCGCCAGCGAGATGGTAAAGGGCTTGCAGGGGGAAGAAAAGGAACGCTTGCGAACGGCGGCTTGCGCCAAGCACTTCGCGGTACATAGCGGCCCCGAATCGAAGCGACACGAATTCGACGCTCGGCCGGAGGCCAAGGACCTTTGGGAAACCTACTTGCCAGCCTTCGAGGCCTTGGTCGGAGTCGGAGTGGAGTCGGTGATGGGCGCTTACAACCGAACCCTCGGCGAAGCGTGCTGCGCGAGCTCGTTCTTGATGGAGGAGGTGCTGCGCGGCCGTTGGGGCTTCGACGGGCACTACGTCAGTGACTGTGGCGCGATCGACGATTTCCATTTGTATCATGGCGTGACCAAGGCTCCTGCCGAATCGGCGGCCCTCGCAATTGGGAAAGGCTGCGACTTGAACTGCGGAAGCACCTATGGAAGCGCCTTGGACGCGGTCGAACGCGGCTTGCTGAGCGAGCATGAGGTCGACCGTTCGGTGCGTCGCTTGCTCAGGACGAAGCTGAAGCTTGGTCTTCTGGATGCGGTGCCGCGCGATGTTCCACCGCTCGAAGTGGTTGAATCGCCTGAGCATCGGGCTTTGGCGCGTCGTGCGGCGTCTGAATCGATTGTCTTGCTCAAGAACGAAAATGACGCTCTGCCGTTGTCCCGCTCTCCGGAACGTGCGCTGGTGGTAGGGCCAACTGCTGCGAGCATCGGCGCCTTGTTGGGGAACTACCATGGAATTTCCGGGAGCTTGAGCACGATCGTGGAAGGCATCCTTGAAGCATTGCCGCCCAACACGGCTGTTAAGTACCGCCCCGGTTGCCCGTTGCTGAGCGAGCAGTCTCCAGGAGTCAACTACACCTTCGAAGCTGCCAACAACTCGGACTACGTCATCGCCGTGATGGGGCTTGATCATACCTTGGAGGGGGAGGAAGGGGACACGGTCGCGTCTGCGAGTGGGGGGGATCGCGATACGATCGAGCTACCTGCAGTGCAACGGGAGTTTTTGAGACAGCTTCGTCCCTACTGCCGAAAGCTGGTCTTGGTTTTGACGGGAGGTGGGGCGATTGCGGCGCCGGAGGCCCATGATTTGGCCGACGCAGTCTTGCTCTGTTGGTATCCCGGATGCGAAGGAGGTCGCGCGGTCGCGGACGTTTTGTTTGGGGATGTCGCGCCATCGGGGCGACTGCCTGTCAGCGTTCCGCGCTGCACCGAGGATCTGCCGCCTTTCGAAGACTATTCGATGCGAGGGCGGACGTACAAGTTCGCGACAGCGGAGCCCCTCTATCCGTTTGGCTTCGGCCTTGGTTACGGTAAGGTCGAGTATGTATCCGTGAATGCAGACAGAACTCACCTGGGGCGATCGGATCTACTGAGGTTGGTCGTTACGGTTCGCAACTCCTCCGAACGCCCATCTTTGGAAACGGTTCAGTGCTACATGGTTCCCCCGCAGGATTGGCCGGATGCGCCGCGGGCTCAATTGCTCGCATTCGAAAAGATTGAGGTCTTGGAAGGAAGATCGAAGGAAATTCGTTTCGATTTGTCTGCTGAGCAGTTCGGACTGTTCGACGCTGAAGGGGAAAAGCAATTCGTGCCGGGCGAATACCGGATCCACATTGGGTCTTCGTCCCCGGGCGCCCGTTCGCTGGAGCTAGGCGCTGCGGTGCCGGCTACCGTATCCGTAACACTCAAACCTTAAGCTATCCATTTTATGAACGTGCTTGTACTTGAAAAGGTAGGACAGCTCGCCTTGCGGGAAATTGAAATCGAAGAGTACCTCGGTCCTCGCGATGTGCGTGTCGATATCAGAGTCGTCGGTATTTGCGGCAGCGATGTCCACTACTACCAACACGGATCGATTGGACCCTTTGTCGTCGAGGAACCGATGGTGCTTGGACACGAGGCAGCTGGGGTCGTTGCGGAAGTGGGAAAGGACGTGCGTTCGCTGAAAGTGGGAGATCGCGTTTGCATGGAGCCCGGGATCCCCAATCTCGAGGGGCGGGCAACTCGTCTCGGCATGTACAACCTTGATCCCGACGTTCGTTTTTGGGCGACCCCGCCGGTGCACGGATGCTTGCGGGACTCAGTCGTCCATCCCGAAGCTTTCACCTTCAAGCTTCCCGATCCGGTTTCCTTCGCCGAAGGAGCGATGGTCGAACCTTTAGCTGTCGGCATGCACGCAGCGAACAAGGCGAGGATTAAGCCTGGCGATGTGGCAGTGGTGCTCGGAGCCGGACCGATTGGGATGTTGACGGCGCTCTCTGCTCTCGCGGGAGGATGCAGTCGTGTATTCATTTCCGATATACAAGATGCAAAACTCGAGATTGCGGCAAAATTAGGATCGGTCGTGCCGGTAAACGTGTCCAGCCAGTCCTTGACGGAGACGGTGCTCGAGGCGACGGCCGGCTGGGGCGCCGATATCGTATTCGATGCGGTGGGAGTCCCCAACGCCCTATCGCAGGGGGTGGAGGCGCTGCGTCCGGGAGGATGCCTGGCGCTGATCGGTATGCCGGGAAAAGCGATCCCCTTTGACGTGGTAGCCGCGCAGGTAAAGGAAGTTCGGATCGAGACTGTGTTTCGTTATGCTCACGTTTATCCGAGAGCCCTTGAATTGTTGGGCAGTGGAGCGATCGAGGTGGCGCCGCTGATCACGGATCGCTACCCGTTTTCCGAAGCGGTGGAGGCATTCGACTACGCCTGCAAACCGGAGCCGAGGAGCGTGAAGGTGCAGATCGAGTTGTGAGCTATTGTTAGGGCTCAATTTCAGGTTGAGCCAAAGCAGTTTTGTTCAAGGTTGAAGATTCGCCCGTCGACGTTTGTTAGGTAGCTTCGGCGGGCGTTTCTTTCTATTGGGGAAGGGAGAACTTGAGGCGGTAGTACAAGGCGGGCTCGCTGAACGCGTTTCCTTGAAACCTCAGCACCGGCGACTCGTCGCTGCCTACGATCTCCATCCCTTCCGCTCTGCGAAATCGCAAGTCATAGCTTGCTTCGTCCTGCCAGTGTTTGAGGTCGACGCTCGATTGGATGGTGACCTTTCCTTCTCCTGTATCGGGGGAGAAGGGCAAGGTGAGCTCGCCACGCTTCATGGACCAAGCCCAGAGGGGCGCGACTTCGTTGAAAGGGAATTGGGGATCCGAGCCCAGCAGGAATTCCAGGCCCGTGGAAAGCTTGTCTCCATCGGCGTCGTTAGTGAAGGCATGAACTTGAGAGTCCAGATCTCGCTTGGATAGGTAGCCGGAGAAGCTGGTCCAACCGGAGTCTGCCACGTATTCGCGCAGCCACTGCAGGGCGAGGCGCTCGGTGAAGTTGTCGTTCACCAGTACGGCGCCTTGATCGGCTCGCCAGTTGCCGATGTGTCCGCTGATGTTGACTCCGATGACGCTGGGATGGTCCCAGTAGATGGGGAAGACGCGTTGGTACTCGGCGAGTTGGACGTAGTCGTCGTGTCCGTCTATTTCCATCTCGGTAATCATGATGGGCAGACCGGTCGACGCTATTTTGTCCAGGATGGTGGACAAGTCTTGGGAGCTGGCAAACTTGGTGGAGAAGGCGTGGCCTTGGAAGCCGACGAGGTCGATGAGGTCCTCCGCCTGCAGGGTTTGGATGATTTCCAGATAGCGGTCGGAGCGGTCGTGGTTGCCTTCGATATTGTACTCGTTGATCATGAGCGGCGTATCCGGGAAATAATGACGAGCGAGGCGAAAGGATTCGAGAATCCAGTCGAATCCCGTTTCGCCGGTTCCGCCGAGGGCGGCGATATAGTTAGCTCGGGAGCTCCCTCCTTCGGGGGAAACGCTGCCGTCGGGAGGAGCGTTGATGGGTTCGTTTACGACTTGTAGGTAGTCGATGTCTGGATACCGGTTTGCGACGAGAGACATCCATTCCTCGATTTCTTCGAGTTGTTCGGCTGGCGGAAGGGCGCTGATCCAGCTTGGCTGTTGGGCTCCCCAGAGCAGAACGTGAAAGTTGAACTTAACGCCGTTGGCCTTTGCGAACTGGTATCCTTGGTCGAGGTTTGACCAGTTCATGTTGTCGCGCGTGCTCTCTACGGATCCCCATTTGCCGCCGTTTCCGTGCCACATTCCATTCCAGTAGAATTCGAAGTCCTTGTTGTTGGAAGCGGTGGAGGACCAGACGCTGCCGAGGAACTTGCTTTTTCCGTGGGCGAGGATGGGGCCGGTCGCTTGGAAGTCTTGGCCGTCGTTCGGCTGTCTTTGATCCCAGCCGGCGAGTCCGTTGTCGAGTTGGTCGACCGTGAAGCTTACGCGGAGCGGGCCGAATGCAATCTTGTCGATGCGAAGTCCATCTTCGCGGCTCGCGAGCTTGTAGGTCTGGGCCAGCTGAGAGGAGGGAACTGTCAGCAGTCCGACGTCAGAGAATGTGGATACGCGTATCCATTTCCATGTGGTTGTTCCGGTGTCGCCGACCGAGAGAACGATTTCGTCGGGATCGGAGAACCCGGCGTTCCAAAGTCCGTTGGCGGCGCTCCAGTCGTCGTTATTGCCGACAGTCGCGTCTCCCAGGTCATTTGCGGGAATGAAGCTGTCATCGTTCGCGGCTCCGTTGCCGACGTAGATGCGGGCGAAGAGCTCGTAGTCGCCGGCTTCCGGAAAGGTGACGCTGAAGCTCGCCACAGTGCTTGCGGAAGTGGGGGCCGAGCCAGTGAAGTTGACGCTGGGCGTGATGTAGGTGACTCCGTCTGCGGTAGCGGTGGAAAAGGAGCTGCCGAGGGTCGCGTTCTCCGCTTCCATGACGATAGCTGTCGCATTTTGACCGTTGAGGATGGAGGGCGCGAGCAAGGCGATCGCGAACGAGCAAAGAGGGAGACGTTTTTTCATGGGGCAAACGTATGAGGGCGAATCGATCGCGCCATGGAAGGCCACCGCATGGTCGTGTTCAAGAAGGGCTGAACTAGACGTTGACCGAGCGCTTGCTCCGCTTCAGTCGATGCTGATGATACCGCGCTTGACCGCGGCGAGGATCGCTTGGGTGCGATCGGAGACGCCCAGCTTTGAAAGAATGTTCGTGATATGAACCTTTACGGTGCCCTCCACGAGGTGGAGCTCGTTGGCGATTTCCTTGTTGCTGAGACCGCGGGCCACGAGGGAGAGGACTTCCAGCTCGCGTGGGGAAAGCTGGGAAATGACGCAGCTGCTCAGGCGAGCGGAAATTTCGGGCGGCATGAATTGTTCGCCCTTATTCACTTTTCGGATACCGTCGAGAAGTTGCTCGAGCGGCATTTCCTTGACGACGAAACCGAGAGTGCCTTCGCGAAAGGCCTGTAGGACTTCGTCGCCGTCGGCGTAGTTGCTGAAGACGAGGATACGGGCGCTGGGGGATTCCTTCTTGATGAGGCGAATGGTTTCGAAGCCGTTCATCTCCGGCATGCGTAGGTCTAGAACCACTACATCGGGGTTGGTCTCGCGAAAGGCTTCCAGGGCTTCGGCTCCGTTCTCGGCTTCGCCGACGATTTCCATGTCGGGCTCGCCGTTGGTAGCGGTAACGAGTCCCATGCGAAGGACGATGTGGTCGTCTACGAGAAGGATGCGGATCTTGGTTTTTTTCTGGGTTTTCATGTTTCGGAGAGGGGGCAGGTGATGCGGACTTCGGAGCCTTGGCCCGGCTCGCTTAGGATCTGGAGGCGACCTTTGACTTTAGCGGCCCGACCTTTCATGCCGCGCATGCCGAAGTGGCCGATGCGGTGGGTGAGTACCTCGTCGGGTTGGAAGCCGACGCCGTCGTCGCGGACTTGCAGGCTTACGGTCTCATCGTCGAAAACCAGCTGCATGATGATTTGCTGGCAGTGGGCGTGTTTGATGGCGTTGGTGACGGCTTCTTGGGCGATGCGCAGGAGGTGGTGCTGGGTGCTGGGGGCGAGCTTCCGTCGTACGCCGGAGCTGTGGAATTCGATGCTTGGGGAGCCGGAGTGGAGGAGTTCGACCATCTTTTGCAGAGCGCTGGCGAGGTCGGAGTTTTCGAGCAGAGGGGACTCTAGGCCCCAGATGGCTTGCTGGACTTCGTGGCGGGTGAAGGAGACCATGTTTTTGGCTACGTCGAGCCGGGAGCGCACGGACTTGACGAGTTCGGGGAGCTTGAGGGTCGCTTCGAGCTGGAGGGCGAGTCCGCTGAGCCCCTGTTGCACGCTGTCGTGGATCTCGCTGGCGAGGCGGTTGCGTTCGGAGAGGATGGCGGCCTTGCGTTCCTTTTCGTTGAGCTTCTCGAGGGTGCTGCGGAGTTCCTCGGTGCGTTCGTTCACCAGGGTTTCTAGGTAAGCGTGCCGGCGTTTGCTGCGGGTAGCGACGATGAGGGCGAGGGAGAGGATGGCGACGGCTGAGATTGCCCAATAGCAGGCGTAGGCGAGACGGGTGCGAAACCAGGGCGGGATGATCACGAAGTTTGCGAGGAGCGGTTCGCTGATTGGGCGCCGGGCAGAGTCGGAGAGTTGGGCGGAGAGGCGGTAGGTGTCTTCGCTGAGGTTGGAGAGCTCGAGGGTGGATTCGGTGCTGCGGATGGTCCAGTTGGTGGCTCCGCTGGCCAGCTCGAATTCGTAGAAGAGCGAACTGGCGGAGGAGTAGCTGCCACCGAAAAACTGGAACTCCAAGTCGTTGAGCGAAAAGGGGAAGCTATCGGGGGTCGGTACGGATCCAAAAACTGAATACAGGATCTTATTGGTTTGGGTGTCGGTGATGGATACGAGCAAGGGCTGGTGCGGCGGTGGCGTACGGGAGGCGCGTCGCTGGGTGACGTGAAAAAGGGTGGAGCCGTTTGTGACCCAGATGTCGTGGGTGCCGGTGCGTTGCAGGATCGGTACGTGGGCCCGGATGGTGCGGTAGGAATCGCTGTCGAAATGGTAGCGTCCGTTCCTTTTTTCGATGGCGTAGATCCCGTAGTCGTGGGCGGCCCAGATGGTGCCGCTGGCGTCTTGGATGGGACGAAAGATGGGAGTGGGGGCTTCGGCGATCAATTGCTCGAGCTCTGGACTTTCGGTGAAGGCGGCTCGACTGTCGTCGTAGAAACGGTGTCCGTCTCCGTCGCCTACGAGCACGACGATACCGTCGACGACTCCGATGTGTACCCATGAGGGTTCGCTCCAAGGATAGCTTTCGAAGACTTGAGCCTGGATGCTGCCGTCGACGAGGGTGACGCGGGCGCTGCGATCGTTTCCGAGCTCGATCCATGCGGCGTAGTCGGTGGCGATGCAGATATAGGGGAAGCCGACTCCGGGGACGCTGGGAGCGGCCTCGATCCAGCGGCTGCCGTTCCATTCGAGGGCGGCGATTTTGGCGCGGCCGATTGCGAGGCAGCGGTCCGGGCCGATCTCCAGGAGGCGGTTCACTTCGATGTTGGCCAGCACCTTTTCGAATCCGTCATAGGTTTTTCGATATACCCCTTCTCGATTTCCTACGAGTAATTGGTCGGCGAGATGGATTGCGGCGAGGACGCCGGAATCGGGCAGATTTGGGAGACGTCGAAAGCGGGGCGAGAGTCCGTGGTTTCCGGAGTCGATTGCGTAGAGCGCTCCGTGGGAAACGATGAGCGGGCTATCGTCCTTATGCTCGATCAGTTGCGGCCAGCTGACGGTGACGCCTGAACGTTGGTCGACTAGGGTGACGGGGTCGCTGTAGAGGATCTTTTGGATTTCGCTTTCGGTAACGACCCAGAGCACGCCTGCTTCGCGGGCGGCAAGGTGGTTGATTAGGTGGTATTCTGGGGTGGTGAAGGCCTGCTTGCATTCGCCAGCGGGAGTCAGGATGAAGAGTCCGCGATTGTCGATGGCGACGGCGAGGTCGCCGTCCGGCAGGCGCAGCAGGTTGGAGATCTGGGTGGATTGCTGGGAGCCGAGCTCGTTGGGCCAATGGAGGAGTTTTTGGCCGTCGAAGAGGGCGAGTTCGTGGTCGGTGGTGGAGACGGCTGCATATCCCTCTCCGATGTCAACGGCGTCTAGGAAAGTGGTGCGGGCGGAGAGCCCGAGGTCGATGGGGCGCAGGGTTTCGGTTTCGATATCGATCTCGCAAATGCCGAGGCTGTGGGAGGAAAGGTAGGGCTTCGATCCAAGTTGGAAGAGCTGCACGAGATCGGGGGCTTCGATGAAGCGCTGGCTGCCGGAGATCCGCTCCCAGTATACGAGTCCGTTTATGCCTGCGAAGAAGATGCCTTCCCGGAAGGTCATGAGGTGGGAGAAGGAGGTGGAGTTGACCCAGCGAGGAGCGTTTTCCGGACGAACCGAGACGCGCTTTAGCAGACCGTTGGAACCCGGTTGCAGGGTTCCCCAGGAGGAAAGGCTGCCGTAGTAGATGGTGCCGCTACGATCGACGGTGGAACTGGTGTAGCTCCTCGATACCTGGTCCGCTTCGAGGAGGTTTATCCAGGTGGAGTCGTTGAGCACGACGTACTTGTTGCGGTCGATGGCGGCGAGCCGCCCGATTGGATCGAAGCCGAGTTGAACGCCGCGGGATACGCCGACCTCTTCGAGGGAGTAGGATCGGTTGAAGGGGAAACCGATTTCGATGGAAGCGTGCAGGGAAAGCGGAAACAGGAATAGGAGGGCTGCGAGAGCGGCGCCCGCGAAGAGCTGGTGAAGAGCCTTTCCGCGAAGTCTTTTCGTGCTGCTGGGGAGAGCGGTCCTTGCTTTGAACTGCGGAAGAACTGGGCGCATGGAGATTTCGTTTCGATCGGCAGAGGGTGGGCTTGTTTAAGGGGCCTGACCGAGACGGGAGGTATCCCTTGGTTTCAGGCTGGAGGGCAATGGCGGCGGAGGTCTATCGTGTGCAGTATGACTATAGTCATAGTGATGCTCTGCCAATCATATGCTTGTGGAGGCGACTTGCTTCCCGCTCTATTTATAGGCTTAGGATAGCGTTGCATCGTTGCTTATGCTAGCACTCCCTTAGCATCAGGCGGCCTGACCTGAGTTCACTTACCCCATTGCTCAATATTTCCCTATGAAAAGATATGCCCTTTCAACCTTGCTGGCGATGATCGCCTCGGCTTCCCTCGCAAGCTCCCTGGTGGCCCGAACCGAGGGAGCCATCTCTTCTCGCGAACGAATTTCGATCAACGACGAGTGGCGCTTCATGAAATACGCGTCGGCCGAGCAGGCTGATCGACTCATCTACGATGTGCGTCCGGAGGTGACGGATGGCGAGGACGGAAAGGCTGCCGACGCGAAGCCGACCGCCGCGGTAGAGGTAGAGGCGAAGGAGCCTGTGCTTAAAGATTGGATACTGCCAACAGCGAACGACTTCATAAAAAATCCATCCGATCGGCACCAGCGACCGGAAGGCAATCCAGGAAGCGACTTCCCGTTCGTGCAGGAAGATTTCGACGATAGCACTTGGGAGCGGGTGACCTTGCCGCACGACTGGGCGATCGAGGGTCCGTTCATGGAAGGCTGGGACGCTCCGGTGGGAGGGGGCATGGGGCGCCTACCAAGTCCGGGCGTTGCTTGGTACCGGCGGGCCCTGGATATCCCAGAGGCCGATCAGGCTCGGTCCATCTTTCTCGATATCGATGGAGCGATGTCGTATGCGATGGTTTGGTGCAACGGGCATTTGGTGGGCGGCTGGCCCTACGGATACGCGTCGTGGCGAGTGGACTTGAGCCCGTATTTGAATTTTGGAGGCGCGAACCAAATTGCGATTCGGGTGGACAACCCTCCCTTTTCCTCTCGTTGGTATCCGGGAGGAGGCCTCTATCGCAACGTCTGGCTGACCAAGACTCCCAAAGTGCACGTTGCCCAATGGGGGACTTACGTGACCACGCCGGAAGTTTCTGAAAAGGCGGCGACGGTTTCCCTAGAGGTTACGGTGGATAACGACGGCGACAGCGCCGCGAGCGTTGTGGTGAGCACTGACATTTTCCGGGCTGACGAAAACGGGAAGGCGAAAGGACGGAAGATCGCGTCCCTCAAAGCTCTTGAAGGCGAACTCGAGGCGGGAGCGAGCGCCACCTTTGCGGATTCGGTCGTGATCAAGAACCCCAAGCTCTGGGGGCCGTATCCGAATCAAGAACCGCATCTGCACGTGGCGGTCACGAAAGTGCGCGCGGCCGACGGGAGCGTTGACACCTACGAGACTACCTTTGGCATTCGCGACTTGCGCTTCGACGGCGAGAAGGGGTTGTTCGTAAATGGCGAGCGCATTTACCTGCAGGGGGCGAACCAGCATCACGACTTGGGAGCCTTGGGTGCGGCCTTCAATGTGCGAGCGGCGGAGCGTCAGCTCGAGATCTTGCGGGAGATGGGCTGCAACGCGATTCGCATTGCCCACAATCCGCCAGCGGTCGAATTGCTCGAGCTGACCGACCGTATGGGCTTTTTGGTAATCGACGAAATTTTCGACTGCTGGGCCCGCAAAAAGACTCCGCTCGATTTTCACCTGATTTTTCCGGAGTGGCACGAGCCGGACCTGCGGGCTTTCATTCGACGGGATCGCAATTATCCGTCGGTGATCATGTGGAGCATCGGCAACGAAGTCGGCGAACAGTATACGGAGGAAGCCGGCTCCGCCTTGGCCCAACGCTTGCACGATATGGCGAAGGAAGAAGACCCGACCCGTCCGACCGCGGCTTCATTCAACTTTGCCAAGCCGCACATGCCGATCACCGCGGTAATGGACACCGTCAGCTTAAACTACCAAGGGGAGGGAATTCGCAACGCTCCTGCCTATGCTCACTTGAAAGGAATCAACACGCCGCCCTTGTATCCAAAGTTTCACGACGCGTATCCGAACAAAATGATCATCAGCAGCGAAAATGCCGCTGCGGTGAGCTCGCGCGGCGAGTACCTTTTCCCTGTGGCCGATGGCATCAGCGCTCCGGTGGCTGACGGAGCGGGTGGGGATCCGGTGTCGGCCCATGTGAGTTCCTACGAGCTGTATACAGCGCCCTTCGGTTCCTCGGCCGACAAGGTGCTCGGATCCTTGGAGCGTCACCCTTATGTGGGAGGTGGTTTCATCTGGAGCGGTTGGGATTACTTGGGTGAGCCGACCCCATACTACTCGGCCCGCAGTTCCTACTTCGGCGTGATCGATCTCGCCGGATTCAAGAAGGATCGCTTCTACCTCTACCAGGCCCATTGGCGTCCAGACTATCCGATGGCCCACATCCTGCCGCATTGGAATTGGGAAGGACGCGAGGGAGAGGTGACGCCGGTTCACGTATTCACATCTGGAGACGAAGCTGAGCTTTTCCTCAACGGAAAATCCCTTGGTCGGAAGGTGAAGGGTGAATTTGAATACAGGCTTCGTTGGGATGAGCTCGCTTACGAGCCCGGAATACTCGAAGTGGTCGCCTACAAGGAGGGAAAGCAGTGGGCCCGCGCTGCGGTGGAGACGACCGGCGCCGCAAGCGCTTTGGAATTGAAGGCGGATCGAGCGAAGATCAAGGCGGACGGCAAGGACCTATCCTTTGTCACTGTAAGGATCCTCGACGATGCGGGTCGCTTCGTACGCAACGCGAAGACTCCTTTGACTTTCGAACTGGATGGACCTGGCGAGATCGTGGCGACCGATAACGGCGACCCAACCAGTCTAGTATCTTTCAAGTCGCTTGAGAGAGAGGCCTTCAATGGCTTGTGCTTAGTCATCGTAAAGGGGAAGCCGGGGGAGGCGGGCGACTTGACCTTGAGGGTTTCCGGCAACGGAGTTGCTTCTGCGATGGCTTCGATTGTGACCACTAAGTGAGTTGATTTCCTCTGTATCCACCCCCCCTTAGTTCGAATTCTATGAATGCGAAACGAAGCTTTTCGTTGGCGGCATTGGCCTTCTCTCTCTCCTGCTGCGTCGGCGGCTTCGCTGCGGTACGGCTTCCGAAGGTACTCAGCGACGGCATGGTTTTGCAACGCGGGGAAGAGGCTCGTATCTGGGGTTGGGCGGACGCATCGGAGCGAGTGACCGTGACCTTTCGCGGCAAGGCGTTCGAAGCGATTGCTGACGAACGAGGCGAGTGGGCGGTGGGCATCGAACCGCGAGCTGCGGGGGGACCCTTCGAGCTGCAGGTGGAGGGAGAGAACCGAATCGTGTTGCAGGATGTGCTGGTGGGCGACCTATGGTTGACCTCCGGCCAGTCCAACATGGAGCTGACCATGGAGCGGGTTAAGGAGCGGTTCCCTGAGGAAGTGTCTGCGGCGAATAACGATCGGATCCGCTACTTCAAGGTGCCTACCAGCTACGATTTCAAGCAGGAGCGAAACGACGTGCAGTCGGGCTCTTGGATCAAGGCGGAGCCGGACTCTATTCTCGATTTCAGCGCGGTTGGATACTTCTTCGCCAGGGAGATCGAACGCGAAAAGGGGGTGCCGATCGGGATCGTGAATTCAAGCGTAGGCGGTTCTCGGATACAGTGCTGGTTTAGCGAAGCGATGCTGGAGGCGTATCCAGAAGAGTTGGCGGAGGCAAAGCGATGGCGCGACGACGCTTTGATCGAACGTACGGAATCTTCGAATGCCGCCATCTACAGTGATTGGGATCGGGCGGCGCGGGAGAAGGATCAGGGATTGCGCGGCGAGACGCCTTGGTACGATCCGGACGTTGCGGACCGCGATTGGCCGAGCATGACGCTGCCCACGTTTTGGGACGAAGGTGGACTGGAGCCGATGAATGGCGTGGTTTGGTTCCGTAAGTCTTTCGAGGTTCCGGCCGGGATGGCTGGGAAGTCCGGTATGTTGTACTTGGGTACTATCGTGGATGCCGATGAAACCTACCTCAATGGAGTTAAGGTCGGGGCGACGACTTACCAGTATCCACCCCGCAGATACGAGGTGCCGGCCGGATTGCTGAAGGAAGGGGAGAATGTAATTGCGATCCGAGCCTTCAGTCATTCGGGAAGAGGCTCTTTCACGAGAGACAAGCCCTTCGACTTGGTGGTGGACGATGCAACGATCGATTTGCGCGGAGACTGGAAGTACAAAGTAGGAGCGGTTTTGTACGAGCGTCCCGGTACGGTTTTTATCCGCTGGAAACCAATGGGCTTGTACAACGCGATGATTGCCCCGCTAGTGCCGCTCGATTTGAAGGGCGTGCTTTGGTACCAAGGGGAGTCGAACGCTTGGACGCCTGACAACTATCAGGAATTGTTGAACCAATTGGTTGGGGGGTGGCGCGAGCAGTGGGGGCGGGCGGACTTGCCTTTTGTCTGGGCCCAACTGCCGAACTTCATGGAATCGAGGGAGGAACCGGGCGAGAGCGCGTGGGCGCGTTTGAGGGAGCAGCAGCGCTTGGCCTTGGAGCTCGAACATACGGGCATGGCGGTGACGATCGACGCAGGCGAGTGGAACGATATTCACCCTTTGGATAAGGAAACTGTGGGGAAGCGGCTCGCTTTGGAAGCGCGTCGCGTTGCTTACGGAGAAACGGAGCTGGTGAGCTCGGGGCCTTTGATCGATTCCGCGGAAAGGCGTGGCCGTCAGGTGGCGTTGAGCTTCCGGAATGTGGGAGGCGGCTTGCGGGCGAACGGCGGGGAGCTGATGGAATTTGCGATCGCCGGTGGAGACGGGAATTTCGTTTGGGCGGATGCTCGGATCGCAGGGGACGAGATTATGGTGTGGAGCGATGCGGTGCCGGAGCCTACACGGGTGCGCTACGCATGGGCGGACAATCCGGAACATGCCAATCTCTATAACGCGGAAGGTCTGCCGGCTTCGCCGTTCGAGATTGAAGTCGAGTAGTTGAGTGCGTTTAGGGCGCCGCTCTCTTACTTCGCCAGTTCCGATCGAAGGCTGGGAGCGATGAGCTCAAGCGCCTGCGCCTTCAGCTTCGGGTCGGGGAAGGGGATTCCGAGGGACTTTGAAAGGAAGAGCAAACTCGCGGTCGCGGTCGGAGTGAGCAGTCGCAGCGTTTCTGTATCCAAATCATCGAGACAGGCCTGAAGTTGCTTTTTCGCGAGTTCGATGCGTTGGGTGCGGACGAAGAGGGAGGCGAGATTGATTCGGCGATCGGCGGGAAGATCGCGGGCGGATCTACGGGAGAGGTAAGGGATCAGCTTTTCCAAGGATTCCTCCAGCTGTTGGGGATCGCCGAGTGCATGGTCGATGTTGGCGATGGCACCGAGGGCGTTGAGGTCTCGAGGGTAGTTGAGGAGAGCTCCGCGAATGGATTTAGCCTCCCACAGCTGCCCGTTTTCGACGAAGATGTCGGCCAGCCGACTGAGGCCAAGCTCGGGGGATTGTTCGGGGCCGAGGGCGAAGCTGCTGATGCGGTAGTCCTTAAAAGGGGCGGCGTGGGGCGTTTGGTAGTTGAGGGTGCGAAGCCAGACGGGAACTTCCCAGTCCCGCAGGGCCACGGCGAAGGCGTTGGGAGGAAGCTCCTGTCCGGAGGGAACTTTCAGGCCGATGCGGACGAAGTGGTTTAGCATCGGATCCCAAAGCGGGAGGGCGATATGGGTGATTCCCGAGGCGTTGAGCAGGATGCTGGTCTCTTGGGCGGATCCGGCGCTCGCGATGCGGATGGCGGTTTGCTTGCCCTGTTCGTTTTCGTCGTCGGTAGAGGCGATCGTACGGAATCCGCCGTAGTAGGCAGCCGTGGCCGAGAGCAAGGGCGAGGAGAAGAGCGTGATGGGTTCTCCGCCTGAGCGTTTGTTGAGCCAGTAGGCGAAGTCCTTTTGGATGATGAGCTGGGTTTCGGTCGGTGACAGTTCCAGGCTTGAGGTTGTATCGACTTTTTGGGGAAAGCCCACGATCAATCCCGGGATGAAGAGGAGCAAAGCGGCTAATCTTGCCAACTGCTTGTCCTTGCTGGCTTCGTGAACGAGCAAGACGAGAGCGATAATGGCAACGATGTCGAAGAGGTTCCACCAGCGTAGTTGAAAGATGCCGAGAGCGATGCTTAGCAGGAGCGGGACGAGGCCGAAGGCGAAGCGGGCTTTGGCGTCTGCGTCGCATTTTGCAGAGAAGATGCGGGAAAGGAAAAGGAGAGGAAGGGCTAAAGCAGGCATCAGGCAGGCGAGCTTCGCAGTGCCGGACGCTTGTCCTAGCCAGGCTCCGAGGTGAGGATCGATCCCCCCGGCCGGATGGTTTGCCAGTTGCCGCGCGTAGAAATCGCCAGCGAAAAGCGTGGCGGAATCGGTAAGGAACCCGGCAATCGGCCAAGCAAGCAGGGCGATCGCGCCAAGGGCGATACCGGGAAGACACTTTTTGTCGAAGCCTTTGAGTCCGTTCTTGCCCCGGGCATTGGCCGCATGGAGCCATTCTCCAATTCCGAGGATTGTGATGGCGTGTATCGGGCTTATGGATTCAAGCGAATTCGTGAAGGAGGAGAGGCCGAACTCGAAGAGGGAAGCGGCCAGGGTGAGGGCGGCGCCTGCGAAGGACCACGCTCGCCAGTGGGATTGCCTTTCGCTCGCGGGGGAGGCGGATTTGCGGAGCAGTTCGAAGGCGATGCCTCCCACGAGGATGGCGAGGAGAATGGGAAACTGGCTGGCTGCATCGTTCCAGAGGGCAAGGGCTCCGGCGCCGCCCGCTAGGAGGGAGTGGGACCGTTTGTTGCGAGCGGAGCCAAGGCTGGCGAAAAGGGGGAGAAGGCTAGCCATTGCCAAGGTCCAGGCTAGGGAGTGGTGGTCTGGTGCTCCGCCCTGGAAGTTTGCCGATAGTGGATAAATGGATACGCAAGCGATCGAGTAGCCTGCCGAGGCCGTTGACGAGAGGTAGCGTCGGCAATAGAGAGCTCCGACGACGAGAAGGAGGGCGAGCAGGATCGGATCCGCGTAGAGGCTGGCCCGCTCGATCGCGTAGCCAAGCGGAACGTCGCTCGCCAAAGCGTGGATCCAGCCAATCGAGATCAACCACCAGCGGTACGGCGAGGTTCGCGAAGTCGTTCTGCCGTCCGGGGCGGAGTCGTAGTCGATATAGCGAATTTTCCATAGGCCCTTTTCGGCAGCCTGCTGCGCTTCCGTTATCCATGCGAAGCTCGGATTGTGGTGGCCGGTGACAATGAGCGAGCGCTGTCCGCCCTCCAATCCGGTGGGACTGGTGGCGTCGGTTGCGGGCGCTGGGGTGGACCAAGTGGGATAGCTGCTCAGTGCTTCAACGCGCTCGATACGCCGCGAGGTCGCTGTGATGAGGAGCGCGGATGCGAGGACTAGGGAGACCCACCATAGATGGGGTTCAAGTTTGTGGAAAAGGGTGCGGGAAGCTTGTTTGGCTTGAGGCATGTGGGGCGGATCTAGACGGGGCCTTGCCCTTGACTTGGTGCGGGCGGAAAGCTTTGTTTGGGGTAACTAATATGATTCGTTTGAGACTGCCCCGAGAGGAGAAATTTGCGAGGAATAATCAGCTTCGAAACAGGTGTTTTTTTCTTTTGGGTATGGTGGGTAGCGTTTCTCCGGGCTTTCTGTCCGAAGCGAGCGAGAGCTTGTCCTCCACGGCCTTGAATCCGCCATCACTTGCGGCAAGCGAGACCCTGTTTTCCAAGCTTCCGGAATCGCGTACTGGTATTGTGGTTACGAATGACTTCGACGATCCGAGCATGTGGCGACAGCTGTATCGCGAGTATGCCTTGGGAGCGATCGGTACGGGAGTTGCGATTGGAGACTATGACAAGGATGGATTGGCGGATGTCTATATAGTGAGCAAATTAGATACGGGTCGCCTGTTTCGCAATCTGGGGGATTTTCGCTTCGAAGACGTCACCGAAGCGGCGGGCCTCGTGGATGCAAGTGGAGCTTGGAAGCAAGGGGCGGCGTTCGTGGATGTGAACAACGACGGTTTTTTGGATCTTCATGTCTGCCGGTCGCGAGCGGCGAACCTATTGTATTTGAACCGTGGTGACGGACGTTTCGAGGAAGTCGGTCAGGAGCGCGGGCTCGCGGTCGTCGACGGATCGGGCATGGCCTGTTTTGCGGATTACGATCGCGACGGCTGGCTGGACATGTACCTGCAGACGAACTTGATGGATTCGGTGGCAAGTCCGGATGGGCAGCGAGATCGGCTGTTTCGCAACGAGGGCCATGGCTATTTTCGGGAAGTCACTGAAGAGGCGGGGATTTTGGGGACTTTGACGCAAGGGCATTCCGCGACCTGGTGGGATTTCGATGAGGATGGTTGGCAAGACCTTTATGTGGCCAACGATTTTGGGCCTCCTGACTTTTTGTATCGAAACAACGGTGACGGAACTTTTACCAATGTCTTAGACGAGACGGTCCCTCATACCTCCTTTTCCTCGATGGGTGCGGATTTAGGGGATGTGAACAACGATGGACATATCGACTTTTTCGTATCGGACATGGCAGGATCGACTCTCGAGAAGGAGCATCGAGGGCAATCCGATTCGCGAGCTTTGTTGGATGCGCGGCGGAACGAGAGCAAAGGGACGGCGCTGCAGTTGCTGAAGAACGCGCTCTATGAGAATTCGGGTAAAGGCCGCTTTTACGAAGCTGCGATCTTAGCGGGGATTTCGGCTACGGATTGGACTTGGTCGACGCGCTTCGAAGATTTGGACAACGATGGCCGGCTCGATTTGTTTGTGACCAATGGAATGGATCGCGAGCAGAACAATTTGGACTTGATAGAGAAGCGTATGGCTTCGGTGAACGCTTGGGGGCGGATCGGGATCCTGAAGGCGAGCCCAGTGCTCGAGCAGGCGAACTTCGCGTTTGCGAATCGAGGCGACCTGCAGTTCGAGGAGGTGGGCGAACAGTGGGGCTTGCATGAAAAGGGCGTGAGCTTCGGAGCTGCCTTCGGCGATTTGGACAACGATGGCGATTTGGACCTTGTTTATACGAACTACGAGGCAGGGCCCACGGTATTGCGTAACGACAGCCAGGCGGGGCAACGGGTCATTGTGCTGCTGAAGGGAGTCCACTCGAATCGCTTCGGATTAGGAGCGCGGATTGAACTTGTATCGGAATCGGGACTACAGGTACGTGAATTGGTGTCGGCTCGCGGCTATTTGTCGACGAGCGAAACGATCGCGCATTTCGGCTTAGGAGAAGATCAAGGAATCGAGAGCTTGACGGTGCATTGGCCGAGCGGGATCGAGCAGCGATACGAGGGCTTAGCAGCCGGTTTTCGTTATACTATCGAGGAGGAAGGGGAACCGGTCTTGGGGGCGAGAAGTAAAGCAGCGGCTCCTGTTCGGTTTCGCGAGGTTTCGGAGCAGATCGGGCTTTCGCTGGCGCAAGAGGAAGAGGTCTTGGAGGGAACGGTTGCCCAAGCGCTATTGCCGAAGCGATTCAATCGTCGCGGGCCTGGCCTGGCGGTGGAAGATCTTGATGGAGACGGTCTCGATGAAATTCTGCTGGGCGCGACAGCGAAGTCGGGAGCGAAGGTTCTGAAGCTGAGCGAAGGAGAGTACCGGATTATGGATACGGGGCCGCTTGGCGAAGCCCCTCCTATAAACGATGGACCGCCTTTGATCTTCGACGCGAACGGAGATGGGCTGAATGATATTCTCTTTACGGGGGGCGGAGCGGCCTTGCCGGCGGAAGAGCCGGAGTACGAGCCACGACTTTGGCTGAACGCTGGCGCTCGCGGTTTCATGCGAGCGAAGGAGGGGATTTTGCCTTCTACGCCGATCAGCGCCGGCGCCGTCGTGTCTGCTGATTTCGACCGGGACGGGGCTTTGGATCTGTTTATCGGGGGACGCCTTTTTCCCGGCTATTATCCGGAACCGGCCTACAGCGCTTTGTTGATGAGGAAGGGAGACGCTTTTGAAGATGCGACGGATTCCCTGGCTCCGGGATTAGCGGAAGTTGGGTTGGTGACTTCCGCTTTGGCCAGCGACGTGGATGGCGACGGGTGGACCGACTTGGTGGTCGCTCTTGAGTGGGGCGGCGTGCGCGTCTTTCGAAACGAGGCGGGACGAAGCTTCGCGGATGTATCGGAAAAGTGGGGATTCGACAACGCTGGCCACGGGCTTTGGACGTCCTTGGCTTCGGGCGACTTCAATGGGGACGGCATTTTGGACTACGCGTTGGGTAACCACGGTTTGAATACAATCTACTCCCAGTGGGGCGAGGGCGCTCTGAATTTGTTCTACGGCCGGTTTTCGCGGAGTTCGGAGTTGATGACGCTGCTGGCCTACGAAAGGGAGGGCGCTTATTATCCTTTGGCGAGCAGGGGTGAGTTGATGGCTAAGATACCGGAAGTTAGATCGCGGTTTCCGTCGAACGACGACTTTGCGAGGGCGAGCTTGGCGGAAATAGTGGGTGAGGAGGCCTTGGCAGGGGCATCGGTTTTTTCGGCGGAGGAATTGCGTAGCGGGGTACTGTTAAGCGGTGGAGCGGATGGTTATGCCTTTGAGCCGTTGCCGCGTGTCGCTCAGCTGGCGCCAGTTCAAGGGATGCAAGCCGGCGACTTCGACCTGGATGGACACTGCGACTTGCTCTTGGTGCAGAACGACTTTTCCGCGATTCCTGCTCATGGCCGATTCGATAGCGGTTTGGGCGGCTTTTTCAGAGGGGATGGCTCGGGTGCTTTCGAGTTTGTGCCTGCGACCTCGAGCGGATGGTTGGTAGCGGGCAACGCGAAAGCTCTAGTGAAAATCGATTTCGACGGCGATGCCGTTCCCGATGCGGTGGGCACCCGCAATGACGACCGGAGCTTCGCCTTTCGTAATGAGATCCCGAGCGATCGGCTTTGCTTTGCCTTGCGCTTACAGGGCAAGGGTGGAAACGGAAACGGGGTCGGCGCGAGGGTGTCGGTGCTTTGCGACGGGCAACTTTCGTGGCTGGAGGAGGTTCAGGCCGGTGGTGGCTATGCGAGTCAGTCTGCAGCGTTGGTATACTTTTCCGTTCCGAGAGAAGCTTTGGAGAGCGCTGAGTTGCTTGTTCGCTGGCCGTCGGGAGGGAGCTCAAGGCATGAGCTCCCTAGGGAAGCGGGTTATTTCAGCATTCAAGAGTAAGCGATTTAGCCGCCTAGAAATCTAGTCGGTGATTTCGTTTTCCATTTCCTCTTCGACCTTCCAGCCGAAGACCTTTTCGTCGATGACGTAGAAATAGAGGGTGCGAGTTGTGGTTCTCGTCTTGGGGAGGAAGACCGGCTCCTTGATGGTTCGTTCTTCTAGGGTGATCGGATCGAAGTAGGGAGTCTCTTCGTAGCGGCCGGTGATCATTTCGGTTACCGAAGATTCGGTTTCGTAGACCCAAATCTTTACGCGTTCCGGATCGTCCGCGTAGGCTTCGATTCGCGTGGGTTTTCCGAGAGCGGCTATGAGGTCATCTTGGTGGCTTCCTTTGGCGATGTCCAACAATGTGGACCTGATTTCCCTTCCGGCTTGGGGTTCGGTTGTTTGGCAACCGAACAAGTAAAGCAGGGCGGCGAGGAGGGGGATCGTTAGCTTTAGCTTATTCATTGAAAATGTGTATTTGAAATGATAATACGAGGGGAGCTGGTATGAAAAAGCCCCCCGCACGAGGCGAGGGGCTGCTATCACGAAAGACAACTTCGTTGAGGAATTAGAAACTGAAGGAGTTGGTAATCATCCACTCCTGGACAGGAGCTCTGCGCGCGGCAGCCCAGGTTTCGTTGTCCGGCTGCACGGAGATCGGAATCAGGCTGTCGTCGGCGAAGGCGTTCTTCACGTTGATCTGGATTTTCCAGTCGATGTTGTCCGACAGTTTTTTCCGGTAGCTCGCCCAGAGGTCTATGAAGTCCTCGGATGGGCCATAGATCGGATTTGCGATATCGAATCCGAACAGGTCGCCTTCCGGCACGAGTGGGTAACCGATGCCGACCTTGTCCTGCCAGCGGTAGCTGCCGCCGATGCCTACGCCCTTGAGATTGCCATCCTTGAAGGAGTAGTTGGTGACGACGTTGTAGCGCCATTTGCGAAGCTCGGGAACGGCGGTGCCTTCGGAGAGCTTCATGGCGACGTAGTTCGCGCGCCAAGGCAGGTACATCTGGCTGAAGACCGGGTTGCCGCCCCAACGGGTGATATCGCCGGCGGGGCCGGAGAGCTCGGTATCGAGGTAGTCGATGAAGTCGTTGATCAGTTCGCCGCCAACGTTGTTGTTGCTGGCTTCCGTCTTGGACATGTTGAAGGAGATTCTCCAGTTGTCGGTCGGGTTGGCGATGGCCTCGAATTCGTAGCCTTCTGAGATCGTGTCGGATGTAACAGCGAAGTTAGCCGGCGGCGTATCCGAATTTGAATACTGGTAGACGGTATCCAGATTGGAAGGAGCCCAGGCTGCAGGATCGCTGATATAGGTCGAACGGTTGGTGAGCTGGTCCAGCGGAGTAACGTTGGTGATGCCCCACGCGTCGAGGAAGCCGCTTGCGGTCAAGTCGCCTTGGATCTTGTTCCAGGCTTCGATGATCGAATCTTCAAGGGCGAGCT
>NZ_JACYFG010000001.1 GCF_014803405.1 Pelagicoccus enzymogenes | reverse complement strand
TGTTGTTAAGCATCCAAGAGTTGGATACGGTTAATTAAAAAGGCTCATTTGAACCTGCGATTTGTTCGGCGAGCTTGAGCAGACGCGCTTGCTCGTGAAAGGGTATGTAGACGTCCGAAAGCCCATCCCGAAGGATGAGTCGCTGAGCGCGTTGACTAACTCCGCGACCTTTTCGGGGTACCCTTGCAAGATACTTGACGCAGAGACGGCGAAAGGCGTCCGCGACTGAGTCCGTAACTGTGACTGTCCTAGTTGGTTCGAGGCCCAGTAAATAGTCTCTTCCAACAATCCCCCAATTGCGCCCAGACGATAGATCGTCCCTGATTTGGTCCTCCTTGATGCTGTGACCAACAAGGTACCGGAAAAGAGCCGGTCTGCCATCGGATTCAACGACCTGACAGGCGTAATTCTTAGCCGCCCTTGAACGTTGATTCG